>CAYOTE010000093.1:0-8878 GCA_964406785.1 uncultured Clostridia bacterium | reverse complement strand
GCCATTCGTATCGGATATTTGAAATAATAAAACGTTTCTTTCATTACAGGCTTCATAGTTACCTTTTCATTTGGCTATTTATTTTCAAAACAGCCAAATGAAAAGGAATGTTAAGTATATTAACATACAAAATAGGCTTAATGGGACGGTATAAAGCAAATATTAAAGAAATATGTATAAAATAGGGCGTTTATTAATGTTTTAATCAACAGTCTTTGGTGAAAAACCAAATTTAACAGGAAGCATATAGGTAAAAATGTAAATATCGTTAATATCTAACAATACAACGCAAAAAACCTCAATAATCCAAAAATTTTGACTTATTTTAATCAAAATCTACTGCAATGCCCAATAAGACCATCCTAACTGCGTTAAACGCAATCGTCTTCATTTCAAAATAGCGAAACTATGTTTCATTCACCTCAATCTTTTAACTCGTTATAACAGTCTTCTCGGACATTTTGCTACAATTTTGATGAAAATTTCAGGTTATAGATTTCTATTGAATTTATTTTTTTTATATGTTAGTGTTCCTCTTTGTTTTCATGGAGGTAAATTATGTCATTATTAAAAAGAGTATCAATTTTAACAGCCATTATTTTATTTATTTTTTTTGGTTGCGGTAAGAAAAGCAAGAAGACCATATCTAAAGTTAATAATTCAAAACAATGGTATCGATATATTAGTGCCCATACTACCGGAAACATATCTAAAAAGGCTCCTATAAGAGTCTTATTTGTTAATCCCGTCTCAAATAATAAGTCAATAAATCTTAAAAACGTGTTTGACTTTACGCCTGAAATCAAAGGTGAGGCAAAATGGAAGAGCAATAGAGAACTCATATTTACACCTAAGAATAAATTATCTCCGAATACAAGATATGTCGCAGTATTGCACCTAACAAATATATTGGATATTCCTGCAAATATGAACAAATACGTCTTTGATTTTTACGTATCCAAGACGGAGTTTGAAGTTAGTATTGAAGGTTTATCAGCTGTTAACACTTCGAATCCCACTATGCAGAGATTAAAGGGAAAGCTAACCTGTTTGGATATCGAAGATGTTAAAGACGTTGAAAATATACTCAAAGCGACTCAAAACAAGAAAGAATTACCTATAAGCTGGTTACATGATAATGACCAAAGAAGGCATTATTTCACTATTGAGAACATTACCCGTGCAAAAAAACAATCAAGTGTTGTTTTGCATTGGGATGGGAAGCCCATTGGTTCAAAAACAATAGGAGAAAGAGTTTTTAATGTTCCTGCAATTGATGAGTTTAAAGTCTCAAAGGTAAGTGCCATTCAAACAGACAAGCAATGTGCATTGATAAGATTTTCAGACCCCTTGAAAAAAAATCAAAATTTAAGTGGATTAATTCGTATTGTAGGGCAAAGACTTAGATTTACAGTATCCGAGAATCTTGTGAAGGTATATTCGAGCGATAGGCTATGGGGACAGGTTAGAATATCTATTGCAAAGGGAATAAAAAATACATTAAACAGAAGATTATCTCGTTCACGGTCTTATTTGATTACTTTTCAGACCATTAGTCCGGCTGTTCGCTTTGTTGGTAAGGGTAATATTCTCCCCAAAAACAAGCATCTTGCCGTTCCGTTTGAGGCAGTCAATCTTCACTCGGTGCAGGTTACTGCATTTCAAGTCTACAGCAGTAATATTGGACAATTTCTTCAAAGTAATAGTTACGAGGGTAAAAATCAGCTTGAACGAGTTGGTCGATATATATGGAGAAAAACAATAAAATTATCAGATGATTCGGCAATTACAGGAAAGTGGAGCAGGTATAATTTAGATTTGACCGATTTATTTGATAAGAATCCCGGTAGTCTGTTCAGATTAGTTCTCTCTTTTAACAGAGGTAATTCAACTTATAGATGTGATAATAATAAAAAAACACCCGCAAAGGAAACTCCGTATAAAAATTCAGAGGACTTTGATAAGAAAGAGTCATCCTCTTGGGATTATGCGGAAAATTATTATAATAGTGAACGTAATAATTGGAGTCATAGAAATGATCCCTGCTATGATGCCTATTATAATCCGTCATATAATGCGTCTAAGGTAAGGGCAGAGAGAAATTTTATTGCCTCAAATACCGGTATGATTGCAAAAATGGGCAATAAGAATATAATCAATGTAGTTACTACCAATATCAGAACTTCTGAGATTATTTCATCTGCTATAATTAAGGTATTCAATTTTCAAGGACAGCTTGTTGGGCAAGGTACATCTGATAATTCGGGAATGGCTAGTATAAAATTATCGGGAGTTCCATTTTATTTGAAGGTAAAAAATGGCAAAGATACGGGATATTTAAAGGTAAACAGTGAATCAGCCTTACCTATAAGTCATTTTGATGTCAGCGGACAGGTTATAAAAAAGGGTATTAAGGGATTTATTTACGGAGAACGTGGAGTTTGGAGACCCGGTGATTATATATATCTCACCTTTGTTCTCGAAGATAATAATACTCTCCCTCCAAATCATCCTGTTTCAATGCAATTATTCAATCCAGACGGACAGTTGCTAAAAACTCTCAAACCTGCGAAGTCATTAAAACCCTTCTATGCATTTAAAATAAAGACTGACGATAAGGCTAAAACCGGTAATTGGAAGGTAAGAGTTTTAGTTGGTGGTCTTAGATTTGACAAATTGCTTAAAATTGAGACGGTTGTACCTAACCATTTAAAGGTATTATTGAGCTTTGGAGAAAAAGAAAATGATGGCAAGGTATTGTATAAAAATAAAATGCCAATTAAGACAAATCTTTTCAGTCAATGGTTGCACGGAGCTGACGCATCTAATCTTAAAGCCAGTGTTAAGGTGAGATTTCGTAAGCGAAAAACAAAGTTTGATAGTTTTCAAGACTATGTTTTTGATGATCCGGCAAGGGTTTTTTCCGGAAGTGAACAAAATCTTTTTGAGGGCAAATTAAACAGTAAGGGACGTACGAGTTTTAATATGCAGTTGGATGTTGAAAATGACTGTCCCGGAATGTTAAGTGCTATCTTTGAGAGTCGTGTTTTTGAAGAAGGAGGTGATTTTAGTATAGATCGTATTTCAGTCCCCTTTCATCCATATAGCCATTATGTAGGCATAAAAGCACCAAAGGGAGATATTGCAAGAGGAATGTTATTAACGGATGTGGAACATAAGATTAATATAAGTACGGTTGATAATCACGGTAAGCTCGTATCAAGAAAGAAAATACAGGTTTTCTTGTACAAGATAGTGTGGAAATGGTGGTGGGATAAATCTGGAGATTCACTTGCACAATATGCCTCTGCAACTCATACGTCAATAATCAGAAAGGGCGAGATATCTACAAAAAACGGTCTTGGCGTGTGGAAGTTCAAAATTAAATATCCTGATTGGGGCAGATATATGATAAGAGCCTATGATCCCGAAAGTGGGCATAGTAGTGGTAAAATTGTTTATATAGATTGGCCGGGTTGGGCAGGAAGAGCAAGAGAAGAAAAGGGAGTCGGTGCAACACGATTAACCGTAACCTCCGATAAACCCTCATATAATACAGGCGAGACTGCAACTGTGTTTTTACCGGAAACAGTACAGGGGCGTGCTCTTATAAGTATAGAAAACGGGACTGAAGTATTAAGTCAAAGATGGATTATCAGTAAAAAAGGTGAAAATAAATTTAAAATTAAATTAACAAAAAATATGTCGCCGAATATATTTGTTCATGTATCGTTGATACAACCACATGAGAAAAAAATTAACGATTCGCCTATCAGGATGTACGGAATTATCCCAATAAAGGTAAATAATCCTGATACTCATTTACATCCTACGCTTGAATGTGCCGATGTATTTAAGCCAAGGAATGAGGTAGAGATAAAGGTTGGTGAGCAAGACGGTAAAGCAATGTTTTATACCCTTGCCATTGTTGATGAGGGATTGCTTGGACTGACAAGATTTAAAACTCCCGATTTGTATAATGAATTTTATAAAAAAGAAGCTCTCGGAGTAAAGACCTGGGATATGTTTGATGATGTTGTAGGTGCATACGGAGCACAGTTGGAAAGACTTCTTGCACTTGGCGGAGACGAGAGCGAAACCGAGAAAGAAAGAGAAAAGAAAAAACGTTTTCCGCCTGTTGTAATGTTTAAGGGACCTTTTAAATTGGATGCAGGTAAGATTGCTTCACATAAATTTGTTTTACCTCAATATATAGGAGAGGTAAGAGTGATGCTTATTGCCGGACATAAAAAAGCTTATGGCTCTGTTTATAAATCGGTTCCCGTAAGACAAGATTTAATGTTGCTGTCGAATTTACCACGTATAACACGTCCTGATGAACAAATTATTGTTCCCGTATCGGTATTTATTATGAATCCCGATATTAAAGAGGTTAAGGTTTCAATTGAAACCGACAACCAATTTCAGGTAAACGGAGATAAGGAAACTTCTGTAAAATTTGACAAGGTTGGCGACAAAATTGTTTCCTTTAAACTTAATGTAAGTCCTCATATTGGAAAGGGAAAGATTATTATAAGGGCTAAATCAGGACGGTATTCGGCAGAAGAAACTACCTATATGACAGTTGCAGTATCAAATCCGAAAGAGATTCGATTAATAAAAGCTACCATTGAAGCCGGAAAGACATGGGAGCAAAAAATACTTCCGTTCGGTATAAAAAACACTCAAAAAGCTGTACTCGAAATTTCAAGTATTCCGCCTTTGAATTTAGAAAAACGTCTTTCGTATCTCATCAGATATCCTCATGGTTGTCTGGAGCAGACTGTTTCAAGCAGTTTTCCACAACTGTATCTTCCGTCTCTTTCCTTATTGACAAAAAAACAGAAACAGATAATTGAAAATCATATAAATGCGGCTATAGAGAAGTTGAAATCTTTTCAAAATTCCAACGGTGGTTTTACATACTGGCCTAATACAGGTTCAATGGTAGATAATTGGGCTACAAATTATGCTACGCATTTCTTACTCGAAGCAAAGAGTTTAGGATATTATATTCCAACTGCAATGTACTCAAAAATGATTGATTATCAGGCTACATCAGCCAATGCGTGGACAACGGGAGGAAATCGTTCCAAGCTTATTCAGGCATACAGACTCTATATACTTGCTATGGCAAATCAACCCGATTTGGGAGCAATGAACAGGTTAAGAGAATCCGGTAAGCTAAAGAGTACGGTTGCCATTCAATTAGCCGCAGCCTTTAATATTGCAGGTCAAAAGGGAGCGGCAAAGGATCTTATTAGCAAGGCTGATTTAAAATTTCTGCCTTATAGGGAATTATCAAATACATACGGTTCTTCGCTAAGAGATACCGCTTTAAGTTTAAAACTTCTATCCGAATTGGGGGAAGTTGATTTATCCAATAAACTTTCAAAGAAGATTGAAACAGCACTTGCTTCAGAGCATTATCTTAACACTCAGGAAACAGCTTTTGCATTGATGGCAATGACAGAGTTTTATAAGCTTAAACCTAATAATGATCAGTTCCATCTAACTCTTGCCATAAATGGTAAGGCTCCGGAAAGTTTTATACTCCAAAAGCCTATACTAAAGAAAAATATTAATGGTTTTTCCTATCCCAAGGGTGCTGATATTTCCATTACAAATAAGAATGAGAACAAAATATTTGTCGTAATTTATAATAGCGGTGTTCCCAAGGCAGGCGAGGAAAAGGGTATTGAAGAAAAACTCAGTCTTAATGTAAAGTACTTTACCGTTGATGATATGTTTATAAATGTTTATAAATTAGAACAGGGCAGTGATTTTGTTGCCGAGATAACCGTTTCAAATCCAACTGATGTCAATTATGAAAACTTAGCTCTAACGCATCTATTTGCATCGGGATGGCAGGTTCATAATCCGAGATTTGATACCGAAGATGCTCACAATTCGAAATTGGACTATCAGGATATAAGAGACGATAAAATATTAACCTATTTTAATTTGAATGCTAAGAGTTTTAAAAAATTCAGGGTACTTTTTAATGCATCGTATCAGGGGAAATTTTATCTCCCAATGATGAGCGTTGAGGCAATGTATGATAATTCCGTAAGGGCAACTAAAAAGGGTAAGTGGATAGATATTATAAAGAAAAAAAAATAAATTTTGAACATAGGAATTAGATTTAATTTTAAGAGGAGAAGAAAACTTTTAATAGGTCTTCTTTTCTTACTTGTACTGTTCTGGATTTTTTGGAATATACTTCCGGAGCCACTCTTTGACGAGCCTTACTCAGCCGTATTATTGAGTAAGGAAAATTATCTTCTCGGAGCGATAATAGCGTCTGATCAACAGTGGCGATTTTCATCGTCAGAAAAATTACCGGATAAGTATAAAGATGCAGTAATTCAATTTGAGGATCGTAGATTTTATTATCATTTTGGAGTTGACCCCATTGCCATAGGAAGAGCTTTTCTTTCAAATATAAAATCGGGTAGAAAGGTAAGCGGTGCAAGTACCTTATCAATGCAGGTTATAAGATTAGCAAGAAAGAACAGACGAAGAACTTATTTTGAAAAACTTAAGGAAATAATTCTTGCCATTAGATTGGAGTTAAAATATTCAAAAGACGAAATATTGTCCTTTTATGCCGCTCATGCTCCCTTTGGCAGTAATATAGTCGGCTTGGATGCAGCCTCTTGGTTTTATTTTAATCGTAATCCGAAGGAGTTAAGCTGGGCTGAAAGTGCTATGCTTGCAGTCCTACCTAATAGTCCTGCCTTAATGCATCCCGGTAAAAATCGCAATAAACTAATCTTGAAAAGGAATAATTTATTAAGAAAATTAAATAATAAAAAAATTATTACTGATTTGCAATTAAAACTTGCCCTCTCCGAACCTCTGCCCAAAAAAATGAAAACCTTGCCACGTTTAGCACCTCATCTCTTAGACAGTCTTGTGAAGAAAAAAAATAAAGATAATTTTTATAAATCGACAATTAAAATAGCATTACAAAAGAGAGTAATATCTCTATGTAATGAATATTCAAATTATTTAAGACTCAAGGGTATAAATAATTTGTCATCAATTATTATAGATAATAGAAGTGCAGAAATAATATCATATGTAGGAAATACAGGACTTAATATAAAAAAAAATATAGGTCAAGAGGTTGATATCAATCAGAGTCCGAGAAGTACGGGGAGCATTTTAAAACCATTCCTGTATGCAGCCATGCTTTCAAGCGGAGAAATAACTCCCAATACCCTAATTGCCGACATTCCGGCTCAGTATAATGGATTTATGCCGGAAAATTTTGATCACTCCTATCGAGGTGCTGTCCCTGCTCGTCAGGCATTGGCTAAATCACTCAATATTCCTGCCGTTCGCATGTTAAGACAGTATGATGTTAATCGCTTTTATGATTTTTTAAAGCAATTGGGAATGACAAGTCTATTTAGAACCGCTGATAATTACGGGCTTACCCTAATTCTTGGCGGAGCCGAAGGAACGCTCCTCGATATTACAACAATATATTCAAAATTTGCTCAAATTGCAAATACTAAAATTAAAAACGTATCAAAAATAAAAATTCTTTCTAATGATAAAGACATATTAGAAAAATCCTTCCCCATAAGCCGAGGTGCGGCCTATCTTACGTTAAAGGCTCTTTTAGAGGTATCAAGACCGGGATTAGAGGGATATTGGAAAAATTTTAACTCATCACGAAAAATTGCATGGAAAACAGGTACAAGTTATGGATTAAGAGATGCGTGGGCGATTGGCGTTAGCCCCAATTTTACCGTTGGTGTATGGGCAGGAAATGCAAGCGGGCAGGGTGTAGCCGGTTTAACCGGTGTTTCGGTTGCCGCACCTGCACTTTTTAAAATATTTAATCTTCTTGATAAATCGGTCTCATGGTTTGAAAGACCCGATAATGATTTAAAAAAGATTGCCCTATGTGAAGAGTCCGGCTGTTTGCCTAAAAAGCTATGTAAGACAAATATTTACTATATTCCAAGGGAGAGTAATTTTTCAAAACAATGTTCCTATCATCACCTCGTACATTTGGACAAAAAAGGTCTATATCGGGTTGACAGCAGGTGTGAATCCGTAATAAATATAATCAATAAATCGTGGTTTACACTTCCGCCTATACAGGAATTTTATTATCAAAAATCACATCCTACATATAAAAAACTACCGCCATATCGCAGAGATTGTGCTCAGGCTCGTTTTGGAAAGTACGGAAGAAGAACAATCAGTTTAATTTATCCCTCAAAAAACACTGCGGTTTATATCCCGATAGACTTAGACGGAAAGAGAAGTAATGTAATATTTAAGGCTGTTCATCGTAACTCCAAGGCAATAATTTTCTGGCATCTTGACGAGCATTATATAGGTCAGACACAACGATTTCATCAAATATCAATAATGCCGCAACCCGGATTACATACAATAATACTCTTAGACGAGAAGGGCAATAGAGTAAGAAGAACATTCAAAGTCTTAGACAAAACAAAAAAATAATAACTGCCTCAACCTCAAGCTTCGTTACAAGATAATTCAATTTTCGTGTCAGACACAAAAGATGAGAATTGCTTTTTTTGCAAAACTTGTGTTTTTTAAATTTGGTAATTATAAAACAGTCGAAAGTTAAAAGTAGCAAGTTTCAAGAAAAATAAGCAATCAAAAGCATTTAATAAATCAGGTAGGATTTGTAAAAAGAACCCAACACGGCGTGTGTCTTTTTAAAATCTTACTCCTATTATGGAGATGTCGTCTCTTTGCTCTTCTTTGCCTCTATGGGTTTTAAGTTCATCTTCTAAAATGGTCTTCTGAATACTTACGGGTTTGGGGCTGATTTTTACTATTATTTCTCTAAAACGCTTTGAGCCGATTTTCTTTCTTTTTAGTA
>CAYOTE010000092.1:0-8921 GCA_964406785.1 uncultured Clostridia bacterium | reverse complement strand
AAGTCAGAACTAACAAAAGAAGACTTGGCTGCACTTATAGGATTTTATTTCTCAAAATACATAGACAGCAATGATGTTAAAGTTAAAATTATTACAGATATTGAAAAGTCTTATGCAAGGCAAGAAATAATTAAGGTATGTGCTTTAAATATAATGAATGTTAGACCCGACTATAGATTTTCAAGAAAAATAATCGTTACAAGGGCACATTTTGCAAAGGTTATAACTCGCTTAATTGAATATTTACGCAAATCACTATATCTTATAAGTTTAAAACCAAAAAACGATACCGAAATAATTGAGCCAAATGATATTAGTCCTGTCCACAAGGATTATAAACTTGTTAAAGAATTACTAAATTCGAATATTATGCAATTAGATACAAACGATAAATTTAATCAATCGTCTAATATTGTACCCACAGAGGCTATATCATCACTAAAAAAAGTATTAAACAGCATAAGTTTTGATAAATAGCCCCAATAATACTTTCAATTTCTAATATTTTTTGGGGTATTTTGAGTTATATCTATTATAGTTGAGGCATATGAATGGGTAAAATTGCCGGCATCAATTATGAAATTAATCTTTTTTTCTATATTTTTTCTTTTAATAAACTCAATAATATTATCGATAGAATTTAAAGGTTGTTTGCCAGTCTCATTGATTGAAGTAGTTATAATTGGTTTTTTAAATAGGCTTATAAGCTTCAATATTTCCGTTAAATTAGGAATTCTAATACCGATTTTTGTGCTTCCTTTCACAAGAGCAGAATTGATAAATTCAGAAATTTCAAACAGGAATGTATATTTCCCCGGAAGCAATTTAAGATACTTTTCGGTAAAGACATTAGGCACATTTTTTACAATCGTCTTTAACATCTCAAAATCAGAAACAGCAACGGAATAAGGCTTATCCCCTCTTCCCTTAATCTCATCTATACGCTTGACAACATCTAAAGAAAAAAAGTTACCACCAATCCCGTAAATTGTATCCGTGGGATATATAAACACTCCATCATTATTTAAACTGTCTAAAATATATGCTAAACTTTCACGATTATCGTTCTTAAATATTGAATCTAATTTTATTATTCTCAATTATTTAATTATTATTTAATTTCTACGGCATAAGGCATCACCAGAGCAGGAAAGAATTTATTATAAATTAATATTTTTTTTGTAATATCTGAAGGTGATAATATCATACTCCTACTGCCTCCAATATAAGACGTAATAAGACTCATTAACGTTGGTTTTTTAGGATATATAGAAACACCAATATTCTCATTATCTTTTATACCGGCAAGCTTCTTAGCCTCTTTAATTGCTGCATACAATCCGCCTATTTTATCAATTAATTTTAATTTAAGAGCTCTTGTTCCCGACCAAACTCTACCCTCTGCAATAGGTTTAACAGAGATATCCTCACTAACCACAAGTTTGTTTATTTTAATTCCTCTATTTTTACTGACTAAATTCACAAAATCATTATAAATATAATCAAGAGTCTCATTAATTTTTTTTAATTCTCTTTCATTAAAAGGCTTATAATCACTGTAAAGGTCAGCATAATCGGAAGTTTTAAGAATAGTTTTTTTTATTCCCAATTTATCATAAAGTTCCTTTAAAACAAATTTTCCGGTGATAACACCAATTGAAGCTGTAATTGTTTGTTCCAATGCAAAAACATTAGATGAGGCAAGAGCTATCCAATATCCGCCTGATGCTGCAACATCACTCATAGAGATTACAAGATGTTTAGTTTTAGATATAAGTGCAGCCTCCCTTCTTATAACTTCAGAAGCAATAGCTGAGCCCCCTGGACTATCTATTCTCAAAACTACAGCCTTGACATTTTTATCCAATCTGGCACTTTTTAACTGTGCCGCAACGGTATCACTACCCATTATTTTATTTCCGAATAAAGACTTGCCACCACTCTTTCCCAAATGAATTTCTCCTGACGCAAAAATAACTGCAATTTTATTTTTTCCCTTATAGGGCAAGGGTTTTGTAGTTTCCATATAATTGCTAAGGCTAAGAATTTTCATTTTTGCATCTTTGAATTCTTTTATTACTTCATCTTGATACACGATACTGTCAACAAGCCCAAGTCTTTTATATGGTACATTGGATACAGGTTGCTCATTTACAAGATTCTTAATATCAAAAGCTTTTATTCCTCTATTTTTTGCAAGTCCATTTAAAGTTGAGGTATAAATATCGTCTAAAAGCATTTGAATAGACTCTCTATGAGCTTCGGTTATATCATTTTCCATAAACATATTAGAAGCTGTTTTATAGGCTCCCCTGTGGAAAATCTGTGCATTAACACCTATCTTGGATAAGGTGTCTTTTAAAAACATTGCCTCGATTGCAAGACCGTTAAAATTATAATACCCGCCCTTAAAAAGATAAACTTTATCAGCAAAGCTCGCCAAGTAAAATTCTCTAAGACCACCGGTTTCTACGTACGCATAAACCTTTTTATTACTCTGTCTGAAATCTTTTAATATACGCCCTATGTCCTCTGTTTTTGCAAAGCCTATGCTTAAGTTGGATATTTTAATATAAATAGCTTTGATTCTCTTATCAATTTTTGCCCTTCTTATATGATAAAATAAGTCTCTTATTGAAAGATTCTTATCAAGATATGAACTGTTATTATCCTTCACAACGCCGGATAAATTAATTTCTAAAATAGAATTGTCCACAATCTTAGGTTCTTCATTCATTTTCATATAAAAGAAACCGCCTATTCCAACAAATATTAACACTATAATTATAAACAATAATATACCTACAAAAAAACCTCTTTTCATACTGCATCTCCTTAAAACTAACAACTGATTTTATCATAAGAAACGGTTTTTAACAATTTATCAAAATAAAATCAAACATACAACCTTATATATACTGAATATTTAAAAAAAAGTTTAACTTTATTATTTATTATTGTATAATCTTACATGTATGATTTTAATAATGTGTTTAAACAATTGTTGAATCTAAATTAAATGAGAGATAATAGAGCTTATGGAAAATAATATTGCAATATTAACAATAGCCGGTTCGGATTCAGGTGGCGGTGCCGGAATTCAAGCTGATTTAAAAACTTTTTCGGCACTTGGCGTATACGGAACAACTGTCATTACGTCAATAACCGCACAAAACCTAAAGCAAATAGTTGATATCTACGAAATACCCTCTAAAATGGTTGAAAAACAAATAAATGCAGTCTTACAAGGATATCCGATAAAGGCGATTAAAACAGGTATTTTACTCTCAGAGGAAATAGTTACTACCGTAATAAACTCATTAAAAGAAAGCGTTCTCGATAATAACATTAAATTAGTAGTTGACCCGATAATGATTGCAACATCAGGTAAAATTGTAATAGATAAAAAAGCACTTAATAAAATGCAATCGGATTTATTCCCATTAGCAAGTTTAATCACGCCGAATATTCCCGAAACAGAGTACCTTACCGGCAAAAAAATTAATACAATTAAAGAGATGGAAGATTCAGGAGCTTTTCTTTTCGAAAAGTTTAATGTACCTTTCCTAATAAAGGGAGGACATTTATCAGACGATTCAACAGATATTTTAATATCGGAAAACGGATTTACAACTTTTAAATCCAAAAGAGTAATAGGAATAAATACACATGGCTCCGGTTGTACACTTTCGGCAGCTATTACAACTTTTTTATCTCAAGATTACAGTATAATTGAATCAGTACAATCTGCAAAGGATTATTTAACAACAAGTTTAACAGAGCCACTTCAAATTTCAAATAACACTCAGATAATTAATCATTTTTACAGCTAATGATAACTAAGATATGCAAGTTTCAAGAAAAATAATCAACCAAGCATTTAAAGAAATCCTGCCGTATTTGTAAAAATAGTCATTTAGCCTAAAATTTTAATCAAAATCTACTGCAATGTCCAATAAGCCCATTCTCACTGCGTTAAACTCAATCACTGCATTGCAAAATAGTTAGACTATTCCTCATTTAGCTCAATCGTTTAACTTGTTATAACAGGCTCCTTGGGCATTTCGCTACAATTTTGATGAAAATTTCAGGTTTAACTTGAGTATGGGGCATGAGGCAAAAAAAGTATACCAGAGTGAGCTTTGTCTGCAATAGCCTTAGGGAACCCCATCAAAGAAAAAGGATTATCGTTCCATAGGACAATTTTTCACTGCCTGAGCATCAATTCCTGAACTGCACGAAATAGAGAATAAAGAAGAAAATTGTTGCTATTGACAACTAAATTTTATTTTGTTAAAATTTACCATAATAATTAATTTAATGATTGTAGAAAACAAAAAATGTTTTTTACAAAATTTTGAGATTTACAGGTGGTTTAAGTATGTTGCCACCTACTTAAAAGGAGGTTTAGTATGAAAATAGAACCAAAAGTAATTGTATTTTCCACACCCACATGTTCGTGGTGTAAAACAGTTAAACAGTATTTAAAAAAACACAATATTCGTTTCAAAGACATAGACATATCAAAAGATGAAAGAGCTGCGAAGGATATGGCAAGAAGAACTAAACAGCAAGGTGTTCCCGTAACCTTAATAAACAACAGACCTGTTATCGGCTTTAATAAACTTGAGCTTAATAAATTGCTGAATATAAAGGGTTAATAATTATTATAATAAAATTTTAACTCAAATTCATTGACTTTTTGTTTTTTTAACATTAATATTCTTTATTGTTAGAGCAAAGGAGTGATTTATGAATATAAAGACAAAAAGTTTTTTAATTACAATTTGTTTAATTTTTTTATTATTTATTTTCCTTTCTCAGTTTCTATTATCTAAAACTGTTTCTGTAACTCAACTTGGATTTATTATAAAAAAATCTCTGCCACAAACAAAAACAATTGCCGTACTATACCCCTCATATTTAAA
Organism: uncultured Clostridia bacterium; assembly: GCA_964406785.1. GTDB lineage: Bacteria > Acidobacteriota > Aminicenantia > UBA2199 > UBA2199 > JAOZTV01. The sequence continues at coordinate 3,993 of CAYOTE010000092.1, read as the reverse complement.
AACTACAGTAATTAAAGACGCTAAATTAGCATACAGTATTTTAAGAAAAAATATTGTTATATACAAAATATCGAGACGTTTTGAACTAACAAAAAAAATAAAGAGAATATCTAAATATAAAAACGTTGCCGTTGTTCTCATAACAGATAAGAGTTTATTGACTCAAAAATCTGTCAAATTTATTTCAAGTAAACTTTCGAAATTATCAATCCCGCTTATATCAAATAGAAAGGACGATACAAAATTTGATGCTCTTATATCAATGTTTTATAATAAATCAAAGAAGCTTGAGATACACTTAAATAAATCGCAACTCGAAGCATTAGACCTAACAATTCCTGACGATATGGTTAATAAATTTATCATAGACAGTGACAGTAAATAAAGTCCATAAGAAGACCTAACAATAAATTTTTATCTATAAAATTTAAGGCTTTCCCTTTTAAAATGTTTTTTATATTTCAAAATATATTTTTTATACATATTGTCTTGAATTTTCTAACATTTCTAAATATTTATACAGTTATTTTATATACTTTATGACAAATTTATGACATTAAAATTTCAATTTTATAACATATCTTTATTTACAATTTATTATAGTAATATATTATGTATAATTTCCGAGGAGAATTGAGATGAAAAAAATCATTTATTTATTAGTAATTATTATTTTGATTATAATAAACTTTATAGGATGTAATAGTATTAAGGATGAGTCAGCTATAATAGCTGAAACCGTCATTGCACCAATGGCAGATATTAAAGTAAGTGAAACTGAAATTAATGAGATAAAGACGTTTAATCAACAGCTTGGCGGTGTTAACGAGACTAAGAATGAATTTTTTATTATTGATTATCTTTCCGAACATAAAAAAAAGATAATCGTTAAATTTGTTGATATGGAGAGCGGAGAAATTAAAAGGGTAAAGAAAATAAATTACGGGGATACAGCCGCTCCCGGAATGTTTGCACCGATAATAGCAAGAATTAATTATTCCGATAATAAGTACTATATACTAAACGATAAAATATCGGAATTAAATAATGACTTTGAATATCAAACTTGCTTTATGAACAGAAAATTTATTTTTGAATGTATAGATTATTTTACTGCTAATAAAGAGTCTAAAATAGTATTTGCAAATCATAATAATCTTAATAATGACGGTTTTTACGGAACGACCAAACTTGTTGAGATATTAATCGGTACATTAAAAAAAGGTAACCCTCTAAGTATTATTAACAAAAAAATCGCAAAATTTACATTTTCATCTAAGAAACAACCATCTACTCGTGTAGATAAGACACATGTTGTGTTCAATCTATTTTATTTTATTCCCAAAGTTTTTTGTTTTACCAAGAAGGATAAAATATATTTTACGGAAAGTACAAAGCAAGGATATTATATTTATAATTTAAAGAATAATAAAAAACAGTTTATTAAGATACCGTGGCTCAAAAAAAAAAACTTTACGGATAAGGACGCATTAAACATCGGAACACATAAAAAAGAGCATTATGCTATAACCAGAAAAAAAAGAGGTGGACTTAAAGGGAAAACATTTTATAAATCTTTTAAAGAAAAATCACCGTATCTTGTATGGCTTTTAAATATTGAGCAGGATAAGCTTGCCATTATATCTAATGTAGATACAGATAAAAAAATACTTTATGTTGATTTTATTAAAGCTGATACCGGAAAATATATTGAAAGTGTAAAACTACCTATGGGAGCACATTTTTCTCTAACACTTTACGAGAGCCGCCCTTCTTTTCCCCAACTATACATCAATTATGAAAAGAGACTTTATATTTACGGAGATAAGGATGATGATTGGAATGAACTTGTAAGATATTGCAAATTTAAGGTAAATAAGTGAACAAATCAGACTTATTATAGGAGGATGAGATGAAAAATAAAAAGAAGAAGGTGTTTATTGGTTTATTGGTTTTATTTGTTGTTTTTATTATTTACACAATATTTAATCAGTTTGATATCAGAGAGGTTCAAGGTGATTTATTGGGCAAATCACAAGAGGAACTTTTTGGAAAGCAGAATTATAATAAAGAGAACGGGTTCTACCGTTTATTTAGCTTGGATGAGCCGGAAGAGGTTGATGTTGATTCGGATGAAGTTTATATGAAATATCGTCGATTAAACGATCCTAAATTTGACAATAAAAAATACATTATGGAATCAAAGAATTGGAAAAAGATTGACTTTAATAAAAAATTTAAAAAATCATTTAAAAAGTTTAAAAATATCGATAAATGGTTTACTCAAAAAACTTTTAATAATACAGGATGGTGCAATCTGATTTTAAACGATAAGTCAGATGTAGAGGAAATGAAAACGACACTTGATATCTACCTTAAGAGGTATCAAAAAATGATAGACAGCCAAATATACGAAGATATTACCAATGTTGAATTTACCTCATTCGATGAAAAGAACAAAAAGCTCGAAATTGTTGAATATGACTTAATACCAAATCTTTTTTTATGGCTTAAATTAGCCAAGGCATATAATGTTATACATTCACTCGATGCATTGGAAGGGAATTGGGAACGTGGCATAAAGGCTCTCATATCTCATATTAAATTTCTAAGAAAGGGACCGAGAACAAATAAAGTTCTTATAACCGACCTGATAAATAAGGCTAATCTGCGTATGACCATTGCATCCCTTAATAATCTCTTAAATAATAAAAACTGTCCAATAGAGATGTCCGAACTTATCTTGGAAATGCCGGATTTAAAATACGAGGAATACAGTAGCAGAAACGCCCTTATAAATGAAATCATTTTTAGTCCTATGAAGAAAATGTTTAAAAACATGATTAAAGATGAAGTGAAGTTTTTAGCACCGATAACTTTGCTTTATTATCAAAATAACAGAACTTGTAAACTATATTCCAAACACGTAAAAAACTTACTTGATTTTGAAAAGACCATTCCGTATTTATGGCAAAAAAAAATCAAAATTAAACAAAATTTCAGAAAAGGCTTATTTTGGTGGGTTCAGAATCCCGTAGGTAAAACTTTCTTAAATATTTATACAAATAAAGTTTTGCCCAATATTAAATACATTAAATCAAAAAATATCGAATTAAAAAGTTATTTTGATATGCTAAAAATATTTGCCGAGCTCAGATTGAAGTATAAGGGAGATAAACCCGTTAAAGAAATACTCAAAACATTAAACAGCTATAATTCGTTAATTGATTTATGTAGCGGTAAACCCTATAAGTGGAATGAAGAAAAAAAATGCCTATATAGTATCGGCATTGATAAAAAAGACAATATGGGAAAGTATCTTGTATATACTGCGGATAATGTCGATTATCCCCTACAGGTTGTCCTATTTGTTAAATGACTAATTTATAACCTGCACCGTGGACGGTTATAAAAAATTCAGGCTTTTTGGGCTCGTTTTCTATAATCGAACGAAGTTTTAAGATAAAATTATCGATTGTTCTCGGGGAGGGATAATAATCATCTCCCCAAACCTCATCTATTATTTTATCTCTATTAATCACTGCGTTGGGATTATTAACAAAGAGTTTTAATATTTTATTTTCCTTGGGAGAAAGCTGGTACTCCTCCTTGCCCTTCCTTACAATAAAATCCTTAAAGTTTATATGAGTGCTACCAATGATAGCGGTTTCCAAGTCTTGACTATTCAATCCGGTTGAACTTCTTTTTAATGCCACCTTAATCCTCGCAACCAATTCTTTTAAACTGAACGGTTTAACGATGTAATCATCCACTCCAAGCTCAAACCCGAGAAGTTTATCGCTCTCCGATGATTTTGCCGTAAGCATTAAAACAGGAACATTCGCATCAAATGCCCGTATTCTCTTTAACACTTCAAAGCCGTCAATACAGGGTAACATAATATCCAAAATAATAAGCTCCGGTTTAATTTTCTTATAAAGTTTTATGCCATCAATACCATCAACGGCTATATGAGTTTTATATTCAAAAAAC
>CAYOTE010000091.1:0-8950 GCA_964406785.1 uncultured Clostridia bacterium | reverse complement strand
TAAGTGTTAATCCAATACCGTCTATTCGTTGTGCTTCATCTACAAAAACAATTTTGTTTTCTCCTAAAATTGTTCGTATCTCTTCGGTATTGGGATTTAGAAGTAATTGTCTGATTGATGGGTCATCTGCATCAAGAAATAAATATTCTTGCCCTTCAAGTATTTTTTTTATTAATGTGGTTTTTCCTACTTGTCTTGCTCCTACAATTATAATAGCTTTTCCACTTCCAATATTATCTTTTATATTATCTTCAATTATTCTTTGATACATTTATTTTTTCTCCAAAGACACAAATAATTATTGTAATGACCAATAGTTATAACCAAAAGCCATTACGATGATTTTCTCAGCTTGTGCACAACGTAAAATAGTTATTGTTTTTATACCACCAAATTGGGTGTATAAGAACAACTCCGAAGGAATTAATTGTTTATATTTTTCTTTTATCATCCAGTAACCTCCTGTTTAAAAAATCATCTATTGAATTTTTAATTATACTACTATTTAAAAAATAATTCATCTTTTTTACAATTCGATGAATTATTTAGAATATATTTTGAAATTTTCAATGTTTTTGTGTTTTGAATGATGTGTTTTCATGTGTTTTTTCTATATTTCTATTGCATTTTTGTTGGATTTTGTTTTGTTTAATGTATTATTAGGGCAAACACATAGGTTTGCCCCTACCTGTTGTGGGTGATTTTTTTATATTTCTAATAATTTCTCGCTTTGAAAGCTAAAATATTCATTCTTCGTATCTTCCTATTCAAAAAAAAATAATTCCTAATGATGTTCAAAATTATAAATTATCAAAAAAAAATGGGGGATAGTTGGAAATTGCTAACTTCTGTATCTCTGTTTAATATGTTATAATTTACAGTTATGAAAAAAAGTGTAGTTTATCTTAATGTTGTTAATTTTTTATTGCTTGTGGTTATAGTTATCATATCAGGTATTATTGTGGGTGTTTTTCTTTCTAATCCTGAGAAATCATTAAAAAAAATTGTTTATAAGGGTACATTTGATAATTTAAAGAAACTTGAAGATATACAGTTAGTAGTTCCAACGACAATATATGATGATCAAAACAATCTAATTAAGGAATTTGCCATAGAAAAAAGAAAAATAGCTAAGCAGGGTGAAATTCCTCAAATATTAAAAGATTCAATCATTGTTGCCGAGGATAAAATTTTTTACTCTCATTGGGGTATAAATATAAAAGGTGTTGTACGTGCAATTGTAGGCGTACTGTCTCATAATAGAAAAGGGGGCGGAAGTTCAATAACTCAACAGCTCGTCTTAAATTTATTCTTAAAAAGAGAACGAACCTTAGCTGAAAAGTTGAAAAGAAAGTTTAAGGAAATGTTGCTTGCAATTCAAGTTGAAAGAAATTATACAAAGGACGAGATACTGACATATTATTGCAATAAAATATTTTGGGGTAAAAACATTTATGGAGTTAAGTCGGCGTATAGTTATTATTTTGGTAAGCAATTAAATGGATTACCATTAGATATAGATAGTTTGGATATGAGCAAAGAACAAATTAATAATTTAAAGAACAGTTTTGACTTTAAAATTAACAATATTGCCGATGCCGCATTTATAGCCGGTATTATTCCCAGTCCGAATAATAGGTATGATCTTAAGAAACATCCCGAAAATTGTAGAAGAAAGAGAAATCTTATTCTTAAAAGATTATATTTGAAAAAAATCATATCCAAAAAAGAGTATGATTTGTCAATAAAAAAGGAACTTCCCCGAATAGTAGAGAACAGGTATAATAAGCTGGATGGTTTGGGAGGATATTTCTTAGAAGAAATTAGAAAACGTATTGAAAATGGGTATGGTGGGAATACCCTTTATAAAACAGGCTTAAAAGTCTATACAACAGTTAATATGAAAATGCAGGAATGGGCGGAAGAGTCTTTGAGAATGGGATTAAGAGCCGTTGACAAAAGGATGGGATGGAAGTCGGGATATAGGCTTAGAAATATTTTGTCTGAAGAAAAAAACATCTTAACCTATAATCTTCAATCGTGGAATCATTCATTATTGAGGGAAGGAGATATTATAGAGGGCATTATAGTAAAGATAAATAATAAAAGAGCTATTGTGAGAATAGGTAAGTTAAACGGAACTCTTAAGGCAAGTGATGCTAGATGGACAAGAAATTATTTGACAAGAATTATGAAAAAGGGCGATGTGGGGCTATTTAAAATAAAAAAACTAAGTAAAAGATATAAAAAAGTATTAAATAACTCATCTAAGCTTATCTCTAATATTAACATTGAAAATAAAAAAAAAGATTTCATTTCACTCAAATTAGAAAGAGAGCCTGAGCCTCAAGGAGCAATTATTGTATTGGAAAATAAGACGGGAAAGGTTAAGGCAATGGTTGGCGGATACTCCTTTGCAAAATCAAAATGGAATAATGCAATTCAGGCAAAACGACAGGTTGGCTCAACTGTAAAACCTATTATTTATACTGCAGCGTTATTAAACGGTTATACTCCGTCAACTATTATTGATGATGAACCTTTTATATACGAGGGACCATGGGCTGATGATGTTTGGGAACCTCATAATTATGGGAATAAATATATAGGTGCTATTACCTTTAGAAGGGCTTTAGAAAAATCAAAAAATGTTGTAACTGCAAGAATTACTCAGCGAATAACACCGGAGAGAGTTTTATCTTTTGCAAGAAAGTTTGGAATAGCTTCAAGTTGGAGACCATATATATCTATATCATTGGGGGCATTTGAAGAATCTCCTATAAAAATGGCTGCTGCTTATACTGTTTTTCCTAATATGGGAAAGATAGTTGACCCTTTTTTTATACGAAAGGTAACGGAACGAAATGATAGTATTATTGAACAAAATGAACCACAAAGTCGGCAAGTTATAAATAGTGCTACAGCTTATGTAGCTAATTATTTATTACAGGGAGTTGTAAATAGTGGGACAGGATTTAAGGCAAGGTGGTTAGCAAAAAAATATAAAATCCCCATTGGAGCAAAGACCGGAACTACTAATGATTATACAAATGCTTGGTTTATCGGTTACACTCCCAATATAACAGTGGCAGTATGGGTAGGGTATGATAAGAAAGTTAAGAGTTTAGGAGAGCATGAAACGGGATCAAGAGTGGCTGGTCCTATTTTTGTAAATTTTATAAAGTCATATTTGAAGTATAAGTATGAGAAGGGAAAAGAAATATTGCCCACGCCAAGATTTAAAAGACCACCCGGAGTCATAATGGTTATGATAGATAAATTTACCGGAAAGTTGAAGGCGGAATCCTGTCTTTATCCGTTTCTTGAGGCTTATATTGCCGGTAAAGAGCCTAATGAAATGTGTAATGAGGACGAGCATGAAAATATTGCGGATTACTACGGAAAAACCAAAGAAAATTAGCTTATGTCTATTTCAGAATTAAATTGATATAGGGTTTACTTTTTTTTTTCAATCAAATATAATTTATTATTGGAGGACGGAATGGAATTATTAAGTATTTTTAAAGAATATAATGATAAAAAATTAGATGGTTTTTCTGAAATAGTGTATTCAAATTTATATGAAAAAGTTATGAATAATTTTTATTTTGAATTTAACATAAAAGGAGAAAATTATCTCTTTTCACCTCTTTATACACAGCTGTTGGGAGCAAACATACCTGCCTTATCTTTGTTTATTGAAGAAAATGAGTTGTTTTTAAACTCGCTTAAGAAGTATATATTAAACTCTTTATTTGTATATAGTGCACTTGTAGAAGAAAATTCATATTATCTATCGAGTGCCCAAAGTGTATTTATTGCAAGGATAATACATAAGAGAGAGCATAGATTTGAAGTTAAGTTTTATTCGCACTATGAGGATGAATTGTCTTTGTCATATAAAGACAAAATATACATAGGTCGGGATTTTATTAATTTGAGAAAATTTGAGAGAAAATATCTCGGTTTAAAAAAATATTTTTTATCCTTGCTTGAACAAAATGATAAGATGCAGGAGAGAGCAAAACATAAGATAAGATTTTTTGATGAGTACGAAAAACCTTATCTAAATGAAATAAAATATCTTGTAAAAGAAGCTTTCAGAGATTCTATGGATAGGGTAAAACTTTTCAGAGAAACATCGATTAACCACATACCTGCAATAAAACTAAAAGATGTGCTTGATAATGTTATATATATACAAAACTTGATGATAGAGTTGAGAGATTTTACCAGTGAGTTTGAGTCAAGACTCAGGTTAAGAGAGGAAACGGATTTCGTGAAATATCTTACAAAATTTGCAAAAGATTTAAAAGATGCATTGAGATATTTAAGAAAATTAACCTTTTATCTTCATCTGAAAATATCCAAAATGGAAATTTAAAAATAAAGTATTAATTATACTTAAAAGGAATAAATGAATAATAAAAAAAATATTGGTCGTGAGTTTGTATCGTATTCGTTTTCAAAAGAGCTTCTCTTGGGAATTAACGAAGCAGAATATACGCATTGTACAAATGTGCAGGAGAAAACTTTTGAGTTTTCGTTGCAAGGGAGAGATGTTACCGTAATGTCTCAAACAGGAACTGGTAAGACAGCTGCTTTTTTACTGTCTGTTTTTTCAGAGTTACAGAATTTAAAGAAAAATAAGAGAGCTCTGATATTGGCACCGACAAGGGAATTGGCAATACAGATTGAAAAAGAGGCTAAATTACTTGGGAAACATCTAAATCTAAAAATTGGTAGTTTTTACGGTGGGGTCGGATATAATAGCCAAGAGTTGCTTTTAAAAAAAAATGTCGATATAGTAATAGGAACTCCGGGAAGAATTCTTGATTTCATAAACACAAAAAAGCTCATTTTGAAAGATTTTGGTTTTTTAGTAATTGATGAGGCAGACAGATTATTTGATATGGGGTTCTATCCCGATATACAACGGATAATTAGAAAGATGCCGTCAAAGGATGATCGTCAAACAATGATGTTCTCGGCAACTCTTAATAACGAAGCAAGAATGATAGTAAGAAATTTTATGAATAATCCTGAAAAAGTTGAAATTACACCCGAGGTTATGGTTGTCAATGCAATTGCTCAAACCTTATATCATATAGGTAGCTCTGAAAAATTCAATTTTATGCTGGGAATAATAAAAAGAGATGTTCCTAAAAATATTCTTGTTTTTACAAATACAAAAAATGAGGCTGAAAGAATATCAAAAAAATTGGAACATAACGGTTATAAGAGTGCGTATTTGATAGGAGATCTTAAACAAAGTACAAGAACTCAAACAATTAACAATTTTAAAGAGGGTAAATTACAAATTCTTGTAGCGACAGATGTTGCAGCAAGAGGTTTGCATATTGATGATCTGGAAATGGTAGTAAACTATGATTTGCCTAACGAGGCTGAAAATTATGTTCATAGAATAGGCAGGACTGCTCGTGCAGGAAAAACGGGTAAGGCAATATCCTTTGGTTGTGAAAAATTTATATACAATTTGGATGCGATAGAAACACTTATAGGTGATAAAATTCCTGTTAAATTTGCAGAAGATGATTATTTTGTTGAGGGCAAGGTAGGTTTTAATGAGAAGAAATTAAGACATCCGAAGGGAGGAAAGCCGGTAAAAAAAGGAAAAACAAGTTATAAAAATGTGAGGAGTGATAAAATCGACAAGAATAAAGATAGTAAAAATGATAAAAATAGAAAAAATACGGATAAAGGCAAGAAAATAAAAAATACACAAACTATTGCAAAGTCTGAAAGTTTATCTAAAAATAAATTAAATAAGAAAAAAAAGGTTTTAAAACCAAAGCTTTCTACCTTGGATGACAGACTCTCTTATTATAAGAAAAAATACGGAGAGGATTTTAAGGTTGCAGGGCAAGATTCTACTCCTGCCACAACAACCGTAAAGCGTAAGAAAAAGCAAAAAAAACAAAAGATAATTAAAAAAATCCTATCTTTTTTTAAAAGGTAAAGGTAAACGCATCATCTTTAAAGTCAATTTCGATGGTATTATTCATAATTGGTTTATCATCGAGTATTATCGTTGACAACTTATCCTGTATTTCTCTTTGGATAACTCTTTTTAATGGTCTTGCACCCAAATTAGCATCATAACCTAATCTTGACAGAGCATTATACGCATTGCCCGTGAGAGTAATTGAGAAATTTGAGTTTTTAAGGTATCCGTTGAGGATTTTTATTTGTTCGACAGCTATATCCTTAATAACTTCGGGAGACAGAGGCTTAAATGTTATAATTTCGTCTATTCTGTTTATAAATTCAGGTTTGAAACTTGTAAAGAGTAATTTATTCAAACTTTCTTTGATTTCAGAAAAGCCGGAACTGTTCATGATTAACTCGGATCCAATATTTGATGTCATTATAATAAGTGTATTTTTAAAGTTTATTTTCTTTCCCTTTGAATCTGTTAGATGTCCATCGTCAAGTATCTGTAATAGTATATTAAAGACATCCGGATGGGCTTTTTCTATCTCGTCAAGCAATACTACCGAATAAGGTCTTCTCTTAATAGCCTCTGTTAATTGACCGCCCTCATCATAACCCACATATCCCGGAGGCGCACCTATGAGTTTGGCAACCGAATGTTTTTCCATATACTCTGACATATCTATTCTTACGATTGAATTTTCATTGTCAAATAAGAAAGAGGTTAGAGTTTTAGCAAGTTCAGTCTTTCCTACTCCGGTTGGGCCGAGAAAGAGAAAAGAACCTATCGGACGATCGGGAGCACCTATTCCGGCTTTTGCTCTTCTTATGACTCTTGACACAAGCTCTATTGCCTCATCTTGTCCCTTTACTCTCTCTTTTAATATGTTTTCCATTGAAAGGAGTCTTGTTTTTTCCGTATCCAATAGTTTTTTAACAGGAATACCTGTCCATTTTGCGACAATATCGGCAATATCCGTTTCGTCAATTAATTCATTTAGTAATTTTCCGTCCTTTTGAATTTTATCGAGACTTTCCTGTATCTTTTTAAGCTCGTTTTCTTTTTCTGGAATTGATTGATGCTTTAACTTAGATGCTTTTTCGTAATTATTAGATTTTTCAGCGTTTTTTTGTTCTGTCTTTAATTTTTCTAATTCTTCTTTAATGTCAGTTATTTTTTTTATGAGAAATTTTTCTTCCTTTAATTGCTTTTCTATTGCTGATTTCTCGTTTTTGAGTGCTTCAAGTTCTTCTACTGCCTCTTTTAATTTTTCCTTGGAGTCTCGCCTGTTTTCTCCCTTGACAACTAATTTTTCGATTTCTTTTTGAGTTATTTTGCGATTAATTATATCCAACTCTTCGGGATTTGAGTGCAGATCTATTCTAATCTTTGATGAGGCTTCGTCAATAAGATCTATTGCCTTATCGGGAAGAAATCGGTCTGAGATATATCTGTCGGAAAGTTTTGCCGCTGCAATAATAGCGGAGTCGGCAATTTCAATTCCGTGATGAATTTCATACTTATCTTTTATGCCGAATAAAATTGAAATTGTGTCTTCAACAGAAGGCTCTTTTACAAATACAGGTTGAAATCTTCTTTCAAGTGCAAGGTCTTTCTCAATGTATTTCTTATACTCGTTTAATGTTGTTGCACCGATTGTTCTAAGCTCACCTCTTGCCAAAGCCGGTTTTAAGATATTTGATGCATCTGCGGCACCCTCTGCCGCTCCTGCTCCCACAATTGTATGTAGCTCGTCAATAAAGAGTATTATCTCTCCGTCTGATTCGGTAACTTCTTTTATTACAGCTTTTAAACGTTCTTCAAATTCACCTCTGTATTTGGCACCGGCTATCAGGGTGCTTATATCAAGAGTTACAATCCTCTTGTTTTTTAAAAGTTCGGGTACCTCGTTTTGTGCAATTTTAACGGCTATTCCTTCAACGATTGCCGTCTTACCTACTCCGGCTTCACCTATTAATACAGGATTGTTTTTTGTTCTTCTGACAAGTACCTGCATGACACGTCTTATTTCTTCGTCTCTTCCTATTACCGGATCTATTTTACCCTTTCTTGCGTTTTCGACAAGGTCTATTCCATATTGCTTAAGGGCTTGATATGTATCTTCGGGGTTCTGTCCCGTTACCTTAATATTTCCTCTTACCTTCATTAATGCTTCGAGAAAATTTTTGAAATTTATTCCGAGCTCACCTAATGTTTTAACGCATTTTCCATTATTCTCAAGTATTGCAAGAAAGATATGCTCGGTGGAAATATAATCGTCTTTGAATTTATCGGCTGTTTTCTGAGCTGTTTCCAATACTTTTCTAAATTCCTTCCCTCCGTAAACGTCTGCTCCCGAGACTTTCGGTAATTTTTCTATATCTTTCTCTAATCTGTTTTTTACAATATCAATACTTATGCCTATCTTTTTAATTGTTTCAGGAACAATGTTTTCATTATCCGAAATAATAGCAAATGCGAAGTGAATTGGTTTTATCTCTTGATTGCCATATTCTTCGGTGATTTGCATACTCTTTTCAATAAGCTGATTTGCCTTTATTGTAAATTTATCTCTATTCATAGCTTCCTCCATTTTTTTTATTCACATAATATATAGTGTAAAAAAAACCATATGTCAACTTTTGACAATACGATTATCAAAAAAACTTTATAATCACGTTGTCAGGTTTGTGTTTTAATTAAGAGGCTCTCTTGTTAATTTGCCGTTTATCCTTCTAAGTCCGCCAAGCTTATTTTCGTCTTGTAATTCAATAGGTAAAAGTTCTTCGGGATAGTTCTGGTAAGCTATCGGGCGTAAAAACCTCTTTATTGCATTTGTGCCGACTGAGGTAAACCTTGAGTCGGTTGTTGCGGGATAGGGACCTCCGTGAAATATTGCGTTATTAACCTCAACGCCTGTCGGAAAATTATTAATTAAAATCCTACCCACCTTATTTTTAAGAATATCAATAAGACTTTTTGACTTTTTTATAT
>CAYOTE010000090.1:1258-8953 GCA_964406785.1 uncultured Clostridia bacterium | reverse complement strand
GACGAGTAGGAAAAACTATGCTCTTAAAAGAAGTGAAAAAAAACTTTGAAGATAGGGAAGAGCGTGTTTTATATCTTGACCTTAAAAATTCTAAAAATTTAATGAGGTTAAATGAAGATTATGATTTTATATTAGAGTTAATAGGAACCTCATATAAGAAAAAAACAATAATAATAATTGATGATATAGATCTTATCCTTGAGCCGAAGCATTTATTCAAACGATTAATTACAGATTATCAAGGATTTGCAAAAATCATTGTATCGTACTCAAATAGTAAGAAAATTGATACTGCATTAAACGATGAATATTCGTCTGAATTAAGTGTTTTTGAATTAAAATCTTTAAATTTTATTGAATTTTTAGGCTTTAAAGATTTTGGTAATCTAATAGAGCATAGAGAGTGGTTTATAAATAAAAATGATATTCAGCCACAAATCTTAACACAGTTGAAGGTTCTCTTTACCGAGTTTATAAAGTTTGGCAGTTATCCCGAGGTTGTTCTATCCGTTAATAATTCAGAGAAGGAGGATGTCTTAAATGGTTTTATTAATACCTTGCTTCAAAGAGATGTGCAGTCTGAGGGGATAAAAGATATATCAAAATTATATTTGCTATTAAAACTTCTGGCTGAAAAATCGGGTGAATTGCTTAATAGCAATGAGTGTGCAAAGAGTTTAAATGTATCCATTACGGCAATTGAAAATTATTTGAAGGTATTGGAAAAACTAAATATTATATCGAGAATAAAACCATTTTACGGCAGATACGAAAAAGAGTTAAAGAAGATGCCTATGACTTATCTCAACGATCTCGGTGTGAGAAATTCGGTATTGGGAGAGTATAATTCAATTGAGGATAGGTTTGATAAGGAAAATTACTTTAAGAATGTACTGTTCAAACTTTTATCGGACTATAGTAAGATTGGTGAAATTAAATTTTGGAGAACCCAATCAAGGCATGAAATTGATTTTATAATAGATGGGAAAAATGCGATAGTGTCGAAGTTTAATTCGAGATTGTTTAAGGAAAGCAAGTATAAGAGGTTTAAGAACTTATATCCTGAAATAAATTTATATTTTGCGGGATATAAAGAAAATACGGAAGGGATACTCTCCGTTTTTGATTTTGTATAAAAAATGAGATTAAAAAATGAGATTAAAGAATAAAAAAATATTGGTAACGGGAGCCGACGGTTTTATCGGGAGCCATTTGGTAGAGCAACTTGTCTTAGACGGATATCCTGTCAAGGCGTTTGTTATGTATAACTCCTTTAACTCATGGGGTTGGCTTGACTCTTTTGATAAAAAGATTCTTGGTAGGATAGAGGTTGTAGCCGGAGATATAAGAGATGCAAATTTTGTAAATGAGGTAATGATTGGTGTGGATATTGTCTTTCATCTCGCTGCAATGATAACGATTCCGTTTTCCTATCAGGCACCGGAAAATTATATTGATACCAATATTAAGGGGACCTTAAATGTCTTACTTGCCGCTAAGAACAATAACGTGGAAAGAATTTTAACAACTTCAACCTCGGAAGTTTATGGTACTGCACAATATACTCCAATTGATGAAAAGCATCCTCTAAACGCTCAATCTCCGTATAGTGCGAGCAAGATAGGTGCGGATAAATTGGCAGAGTCTTTTTGTAAATCATTTGAATTACCTGTCTCGATAGTGAGACCCTTTAATACTTACGGACCGAGACAGTCTGCAAGGGCAATCATACCGACAATTATTACTCAATTAATTGACGGGAATAATGAGATTAAACTTGGAGACCTAAGTCCTACGAGGGATCTTGTATTTGTAAAAGATACTGTAAGAGGTTTTATTAAAATTGCGGAATCTGACGAGGCAGTAGGTGAGGAAATAAATATAGCTACAGGTAAGGATATATCAATAGGGGATTTGGCAAGAAATATAATATCATTGATAAATCCCGATGCAAAAATTATTATAGACGAGCAGAGATTAAGACCAAAGAAAAGTGAGGTAATGAGGTTATTGGGCTCAAATAATAAATTGAAATTACTTACGAATTGGGTGCCGGAATATTCACTTGAAAGGGGTTTAAAAGAAACTATTGACTGGTATAAACAAAAGAAAAATTCAGGTATATTCAAATCACAGGTTTATAATGTATAAAGAGAGGCTTTTAAGAGTTTAATATGGGTAAATTTTCCGAATTCATAGTTAGAGAAAAAGAGACAATAAGAGATGCCTTTAGAAAACAAACGTCAACTGTAAAGAAATTTCTCCTTGTTGTAGATAAGAAAAAAAAGGTTCTCGGAATTGTTACGGATGGCGATTTCAGGAGAGCAATTCTCGCATCAGTTTCTCTTGAGGCATCCATCTCCTCTATTATGAATAAGAACTTTCGTTATTTTGAAGAGGGTTATAAGGTAAAGGATATTAAAAAAGTTTTTTATTCGACAAGGATTTTACAGATACCCATTTTAAAAGACGGTATGTTGTCCGATATTATCTTTAGAGATGATTTTAAAGAATCAAAATTAAGTCTTAATACGGAAAATATGGATTTACCGGTTGTCATTATGGCAGGTGGAATAGGAAAGAGACTTGACCCCTTTACTCGTATTCTACCAAAGCCGTTAATACCGATAGGAAATAAGGCAATTATTGAAATAATCATGGATTATTTTGCGGAATTCGGAATGAGACATTTTTTTGTTTCGGTAAATCATATGGCAAATATGATAAGAGCGTATTTTGAATATTCATCGGAGTATTATAACGTAACGTATATTGAAGAAGATGAACCTCTTGGAACAATTGGTTCATTGAGTCTTATTAAAAACAAGGTAAGTACGGCATTTTTTGTTACAAATTGTGATATTTTGGTTAATGAAGATTATACGGATGTATATAATTTTCATAATAAAGGTGATTATATTATGACTATTCTCGGCTCTATGCAACATCATACTGTCCCTTACGGTGTAATGAGTATTAAAGACGGTGGAGAATTAAATAAGATAACTGAAAAGCCAGAGTATGATTTTTTGGTAAATACCGGAATGTATGTTTTTAGTCCGAAAATATTTAATTATATCCCCGAAGGTAAAAAGTTTGATATAACCAATCTTATTGAGCATTTAAAAAAAAATAATGAAAGAATAGGGGTGTATCCGGTAACCGAAAACTCGTGGTTTGATGTAGGACAGTGGGATATGTATATGTCAACAAAAAAGATTATGAATGTGAAATAAAAAATATAAAGAGGAAGGCATGAACTTAAAGGGAAAAAAAATTTTAATTATTGGTGGTGCGGGTTTTATTGGTTCTCATATTATTGAGGAATTAATTAAAGAAGAACTTGAAGAGATTGTTATTTATGATAATTTCAGTAGAGGTAATTATGAAAATATTGAAAAAGCCTTAAAAGACTCTCGTGTAAAGGTTTTTGGTCTTGGTGGAGATATTCTTCATAAGGATATTTTAAACGAGGCTATGAGGGGTAAAGATTATGTTTTCCATCTTGCGGCATTATGGCTTTTACATTGTCATGAATATCCAAGGTCGGCTTTTCATGTAAATATAGAGGGGACTTTTAATATAATGGAAGCATGTGTTAAAAATAATGTAAAGAAAGTTATTTACTCCTCTTCAGCATCTGTTTACGGTGATGCGGTTGAGTTGCCTATGACAGAAGAACATATTTATAATAATAAAACTTTTTACGGTGCAACTAAAATTGTAGGCGAACATATGTTCAAATCTTTTTATTATCGCTATGGATTAGACTATATAGGATTGCGATATATGAATGTTTACGGGCCGAGACAAGATTATAAGGGGGCATATATTGCAGTTATAATGAAAATGCTTGATAGGATTGACAGAGGACTTGAACCGATTGTATTCGGAGACGGTAGTCAAGCATATGATTTTATTTATGTAAAAGATGTTGCAAGAGCAAATATTTGTGCTTTGAAATCCGAAAAGACCGATAGCTTCTATAATGTGGGGTCAGGCAATCAGACAAGTATTAAAGAACTTGCAGAGTTGGTTTTGGATGTAACCAGAAGTAATTTGAAAATCCAATATGAACCGGCAGGACAGACCTTTGTTACTAACAGAATAGGCGATCCGTCAAAAGCTTCAAATGAAATTGATTTTAAATATTCTGTAGAGTTAAGAGAAGGGTTAAAAGCATTAATTGAATGGAGAAATTATCATAAAAATTTATAAGAAAAGATGAATATACCTATTACAAAACCTTATTTTGATAAGTTAGAATTGAGTATGATATTGGAACCGTTGATGAGTGGTTGGGTTGTGCAGGGTCCATATGTCAAAAAATTTGAAAGACTTATTGCCGAGTTTACCGGAGCTAAATATGCTATTGCTTTAAATTCATGTACTTCGGGGCAGTTCTTATTATCCGAAATTTTAAATTTAAACGAAAATGATGAGGTTATAGTACCGGCTTTTACATGGATATCTACGGCAAATTCAGTTGAATATTTTGGAGCAAAGGTTGTTTTTTGTGATATTGATATCGAAACTTTTAACATAGATATAGATGAAATAAAAAAGAAAATAACAAAACGCACAAAGGCTATTTACCCTGTTAATTTATTTGGTTTACCGTCTAATCTCACTGAAATTGTTAAGATAGCAAAAAAATACAATTTAAAAATTATTGAGGATTCTGCTTGTGGTCTTGGTGGTAAAATAGAGAATAAACATTGCGGAACTTTTGGGAATGCCGGTATATTTTCTTTTCATCCTAGAAAGTCGATTACAACCGGTGAGGGTGGAATGATAATTACTGATGATAAAGAAATTTATAAAATTTCAAAGAGTATGAGGGAACATGGAGCTGTAAAAACAGATTTTGAAAGACATAGTAATAAGAATGGCTTTTTACTAACCGAATATATTCGTATGGGTTTTAATTATAGAATGACAGATATCCAAGGTGCTTTAGGCGTTGCACAAGCAAGTAAATTAAAAAATATTTTTTCTATAAAACAAAAACTTGCTATTGAATATAATAAAAGATTGAAACATATTAATTGGCTCAAAGCACCTGTTGTTCCTAAAGGATATGAACATGGATATCAAGCATACTGTACAATCTTTAAATATGAAGAAACACTAAAGGCAATAAAAAACAGAGATATTAATCTTATTGATAAGTTAAACGAAGAAAGAAATAAAATAATGCAAGTGCTTGAGAAAGATGGAATTGCTACAAGGCAGGGTACACATTCGGTACATATTCAAAATTATTACAAAAAAAAATATAATTATAAGGCAGATGATTTTATATCGGCTTATGCGGCAGATAAATTATCTATTGCTTTGCCATTTTATCCTTCCATTAATGATGACGAAAAGGATTATGTCTTTTCTAAATTGAGGAGAATAAAAATATAATGTGTGGAATTACGGGAGTTTTTAACATAGATGGTAAACCTGTTTCTATAGCGTTAATTAAGAAAATGACTGATATTATCAAACATAGAGGTCCTGATGGAGAAGGTTATTGGTCTAATGGCTTTATTGGTTTCGGACATCGAAGATTATCAATAATAGATTTGTCTTCAAATGCACATCAACCTATGAGTACGGAAGATAAAAGATTTACCATTGTTTATAACGGAGAGGTATATAATTATAAAGAATTGAGAAATGACTTGGAAATTTTAGGATATACTTTTTTCTCAACTTCTGATACTGAAGTTGTACTGAAATCCTTTATGGAATGGGGAAAGGACTCTATTCTAAAATTTAACGGTATGTTTGCAATGGTTATATGGGATAATAAAAAAAATAAACTTTTTATGGCAAGAGACAGATATGGTATAAAGCCATTATATTATTACAGCAAAAATAATAAAATATTATTTGGTTCAGAGATTAAATCTATATTACAACATCCCGATGTGAATGTTGATGTATGTATTCCGGCCTTAAATGAATATTTTTCTTTCCAAAATATTTTTTCCGATCGGACACTTTTTAAAGAAATAAAATTATTACCTGCAGGTCATTATTTGGAAATTCAATTAGCATCAAACTTTTCAGAAAATATTTCAAATCAGAAAACTTACCAATACTGGGATTTTAATTTTCAAGAACAAGAGGTTAAAGCTACTGAAGAAGAATATATTGAAGAACTTGACAGACTGTTTCGGCAGGCAGTAAATAGACAGTTGGTTAGTGATGTTGAAGTTGGTGCCTATTTAAGTGGTGGAATGGATTCAGGTGCAATAACCTCAATAGCAGCACAAAAATTTTCAAATTTAAAAAGTTTCACATGTGGATTTGATCTCTCCTCTGCCTCTGGTATGGAACTTACTTTTGATGAACGAAAAAAAGCAGAGTTTTTATCTAATTTATATAAAACTGAGCATTATGAGGTAGTTCTAAAAGCCGGTGATATGGAGCGTGTGATGAAAGATATTATTTGGCATATAGAGGATCCAAGAGTTGGTCAATCATACCCAAACTTTTATATTTCTCGCTTAGCTTCTAAATTTGTCAAAGTTTCGCTTTCGGGAACTGGAGGAGATGAGTTATTTGCCGGTTATCCTTGGCGTTATTATCGAGCAGTATCTAATGATAGTTTTGATAATTATGCTGAAAAATATTATAAGTATTGGCAAAGATTGATACCTGATAGTTATAAACCTGACTTTTATCAGCCGGGAATATATCCTTATATATTAAAATATCAAACTAAAGATGTGTTTAGAAAAGTAATTGAAAATAGGGGCGTGAGCAATAATATGACACCTGAAGAATATATAAATCGTTCTCTTTATTTTGAAATAAAAACTTTTTTACACGGGCTTTTGACTATTGAGGATAAACTCAGTATGAGTAATAGTTTAGAGACCAGACTCCCTTTTTTAGACAATGATTTGGTAGATTTTGCCATAAAAATTCCGGTTCATTATAAGTTAAAGAATGTAACCGAGGCAATACGAATAGACGAGAACATATCAGGGTCAAAGGCAAAGGAGTATTATAATAAAACTTCGGATGGGAAAATTATATTAAGAAAACTATTAAGTCGTTATGTCCCGCAAAATTATGCAAATGGCAAAAAACAAGGATTTTCCGCTCCTGATGCAAGTTGGTTTAAAGGAGAAAGCATTGACTATATCAAAGATTTATTATTTAATAAAAAAGCGAAGATATACGATTATATCCAGCCTGATTTTGCAAAGAAACTAATGAATGAGCATTTTTCAGGTCAAACTAATCGTCGTTTGTTAATATGGTCGTTGCTTAATTTTGAATGCTGGTTAGAAACATTTAAAAAATGATAAAAAAAATTCTAAATGCAATAGATAAATTCTCTTTGGATTTAACTAATAAAACTGTTCTTACTGAAGCGGCAACGGGTAATTATGTTGTTACTCCCGTTATAGCTGCAAAGGCAGGAGCAATTGTTTATGCATATTTGAAAGACTCTGTATTTGGTTCGGTTAATGAATCAAAACATCAAGTTCAATTGCTTGCTGAAAAAATGGATGTTGATGTGAAAATCAATTTTATTAATTCTCTTGCACTTGTTGATTTAAGTCAAATCGATATTGTTACAAATTGTGGATTTTTAAGACCAATTAACAAAGACTTGATTAATAGATTATCTAATTACTATATAATTCCACTTATATATAAACCATAAAAATTTAAAAAAAAAAATAT
>CAYOTE010000090.1:0-1248 GCA_964406785.1 uncultured Clostridia bacterium | reverse complement strand
TCTAATTACTGCGTGATTCCGCTTATGTATGAGCCATGGGAGTTTAGGGGAGAAGATATTGATATAGAAATGTGTCAAGCTAAAGGCATAAAGGTTTATGGTACAAATGAACAAGATTCCAGATTGCGAACAATGGATTATCTTGGATATGTTGTATTATATTTTTTATTGAGGGGGAAAATTGCTCCGTTTGGCTCAAATGTTTTACTTATTGGCAGTTCTGCGTTTGTTTATCCTGTAAAGAAGGTCTTGGCTATGGATGGTTACTCAGTGTCAAGTATAACGAATTATAAAAAAAGTCCGAATTTAGAATTCTATGATGCAATTGTGGTAATGGAACATCATAGAAATATTAGTGTGATTGGTGAAAATGGGGCTTTTATAAAAACATCATCTATTTTGGCAAATACTCTTGTTATCCATATATCGGGAAATGTAAATTTTAATAATGCAAAATTTTGTTTTGTACCGAAGCAAATCAAGAAATTCGGGCATATGAGTGTTACTACAGATTTTATTGATAATCGTGCTGTTATTGATTTACACACTGGAGGATTAAAAGTCGGAGAGGGCATGATAAGGGCAAATAAAAAAAAATTAAACAGGGTTGAATATAAAAAATTTATGGAGAGTAATTATCCGGCATTGGCTTTTGATAATTATAAATACTGGTAAAATTAAAATGTATTCAAATAAATATCATAAAGAATTGGAAAAATTGTTAAAGCGATTCTCGTTAGACTTAAGTCCTAATGATATAAGCTTTTTTAAACGCATCTTTTTTAAAGATCAAACCGTTTATTTGAATCGATTAAAAAAAATAGGATTTGATAAGGGAGAAAGGATTCTTGATGCAGGATGTGGATTTGGACAATGGAGTTTGCAGATGTCCGAAGGATTTAAAGAAACTTTTGCGATTGACATTTCAATGGTTCGATTGGAGATGTTACAAAATATTGTTAATATTCTGAGTAAAAACAATATTATATTAAAACAGTCAGGTTTAGAAAAATTATCTTTTAAAGGTAACTTTTTTTCAAATATTTTTTGTTATGGAGCAATTTTCTTAACTCCTTGGAAAGAAACATTAAAAGAATTCTATCGAGTCCTAAAGAGTGGGGGAAGTGTATATTTTTCGGCTAATGGTATAGGCTGGTATGTACATCTCTGGCAAAATCAACCAAATGCAGCTTATGACTACGATCCTCGGGATTACGTTGCCAATACTTTTTATAATACTCATCAATA
>CAYOTE010000089.1:0-8971 GCA_964406785.1 uncultured Clostridia bacterium | reverse complement strand
TTATTGAAACGGCTAAGGCAAATGGATTAGATACATTTAAGTATTTAAAATATTTATTTAAGGAAGTCCCTTATGTGTTAGAAAAATATAAAAATGAAAAATATAAAAATACTACGGAAGTTACAAAAGAACTCTTTTTGCTTCTACCTATGAATATCTCTATGATTGAAATAAATCAAAAATTGAAAAATGGAAACTAATAGAAGTGTGGGGTTAATTAACCGCTTACTTTTAAATTAGTAGGCATATGTTTTTGTAGGGACAAAGTTTGCAGTTTTCTTTGTTTTTTGTTTGCGTAAAAGTTGATGTTTTATCTAAAATATTATTTAAAATTTCAGATATTATATGTCTTGAAATTTCGTCTGTATCTCCGTTATTTTCTAATAATTTAATTCCCTTTGACAGTGATTTGAAATAAATAATTCCGTATTTTGTTTCCCTGTTTTTACCGTATTTATTATCATTGCTCATCAATAAATTATAGAATGATAGTTGCAAGAGTTCTTTACTCTTTGATACCTGTTCAATAATTTCATCAAAATTGGAGTCAAGGTTTAAGGTATTATTAAGGTTATTATACATACCCGTCTTATAATCTATAATTCTCAGTTTACTATCGTGTTTATCAATTCTGTCTATGATGCCTCTCAGCTTTAATTGTACTGTCTCAGCCTCAATATTAAGAGGCATACTGTATCTTAATTCTTTTTCCAATGCTTTAATTATAAATGGCGTGCTTTTAAGTTCATTATTGAAAAAATCTTCAAGTAATTTTATGATAAGCATTTTATTTAAGTAGTTCTTTCCGTTTTTTGTGTTTTTAATTTGTAATGTATTGGAAAAATGATTTTCAACGGTAAACGTAAGCTCTTTTATTATTCTTTCAATGTTTTCTCTTGTTATCTCTTCTCCAATAAAAGGTTTATAGACGGACTCAAGAATTTTATGTATAATGGTTCCGAAGCTTTTTGGCTCTAAGCCTGTTTCAGGCTCCTGTATTTCTTGTATTTGTGTAATGTATTTAAAGTAAAAACTTAGTGGGCAAAATATAAATCTATTAAGGGCAGAGGCTGAATATCTAAGTGTTTTGAGTTTATTAATTATGACTTTGTCTTTTACAATTTCCAATGGCTTTATTGGTGAAGATTCAGCCTTCATTGTTATGAGCCTTTCTGTAACGTCACTCTTTGTATTAATTGCTTTAAACTCGTGATTTAATTGTTCTATAAATCTGCTTTTTTCTCCCTTGCTGAAATTATCGGCTTCGGTGTTATACAGTATTGTAACTTTTTTTGCTCCCTTAATTAATCTATAAAAATAATAGGCAAATATTGCATCTCTTTTCTCATAGTACGTCATTTCATTTTGTTTTCTGATTTCAGTAGGTATGATACTTTGGCTTGTTTTTCCCTTTGGGATAATTCCTTCGTTAACTGATAAAATAAATATATTATCAAAGTCCAATGCCCTCGTTTCAAGCATTCCCAATATTTGAAGTCCTTTTAATGGTTCTCCCGAAAAAGGCACAATAGCATTTTTAAATAAGTCCTGTAATATTTTAAAGGTATCTTTTAGACTTATATCAGGATTATATTTTATGAAATTTTCTTTTATTCTCGTAAATTGTTTATGAATTACAAAGAGATATTCCAAATCTATTTTATTGTCATTTATTATCAATGTTTTTTTTAGAAAATTTATGAGAAATGTTAAATATGTAAATAGTTCTGACCAATTATTTATTTTATCATAATTTATAAGTTGTCTTAGTTTATCATTTAATTCGGATAAATTATCATCGTATAGGTATAAGATGTTTGTTGTTTCATACTTTTCAAGAAACTCTTTTATATTTGTTTCGTAATCTTTGAAAATATAGGGATGAATGAGTAGGCTTTTTATATCATTAAAAAGATATTGAAATCCTTCATTCTTGTCATGGTGCTTTAAAATGAACGTGAGTACAAAGATAATAAAATTATATACGGGAGAATCCTTAACAGGGCTTCCCATTGATATATTAATGTCTCTAATATTCGGAGGAATTGAATTAAGAACGGGGAAAAGAAGCGACTCTTCCGAAAGTATGATTGCCGTATTGTCCGGTTTCATTATTGTTTTGGATTTGTTATCCGATATATTTTTTTCTATTAATTTACCTATTATTTTAGCCTGTCCGACCTTACCGGGTGTTCCTATAATATCAATTTCTTTTTGCTCATTAATGAGATTATCATCAATCCATTTTATGTCCTTATCAATGAGTTGCGAGGCTCTAAAAAAATTACCGGCTTCATTTTCAAAATCGGAATAAAAGTACTTATCAATATCCCAGTAGTAAAGTCCTATATTTCTGCCTTTTAAAATTGAGAATAATTTTTCTTCGCCTCTTGTTAGAGCGTTAAAACCGGCAAATACGATTTTATCCCAACGATTAAGCTGATTAAATTCCTCTTTTTCTTCATTTAGTGATTTTATTATATTTCTTAATGCTAATCCGTAATAGGTAAAACCGTTCTTCCCGAGTGAAATTTTGAATTCTGAATATAAATCTCCTAATATCAGCATAAATTCATTATAATTTTTTAAGATTTGATTATTTGATTCATCGGTACTCTTCGAGTACTCATGTAAATCTTTAAATATATCATTGTCATTAAGGTTTTGATCAATGTCATTGAAGTCTGATAAAATAATTTTACCCCAGGCATAAAACTTATCAAAAGATTTTGCATTTTTACCGATTATACTTTTATAAGATTTATAGAGTTCAAATATCATTGTTAATTGATCGGGAAAATACTGTTCCGACAATTCTTCTATGAAGTCGTTTATAGAAAATATATCAGGCTCAAATATAGGTTTATTGTTCTTATTATCCTCTAACAGCATATTCTTAAAATAAATTCCCGCTCTTTTTGTAGGAAAAACGAAGGCAATATCCGTTAAATTAATATTTGCATCGGAATTATTATTGATAATATTACCCTTTATATCTTCAATTATTCTTTTTAAAAAAATCATAAAATAACCCTTTTAATTTCCTTATCTCTTATATAAATAATATAAGCGGATACCTCATTAAATCCCATATCCGTTATGGCTCTTAAATATTCTCTCACCTGTTGTATATCCGTATTTGTCTGTTTGCCCGTCTTATACTCTATTATTATCACATCATTATCTCTTATGATAATTCTATCGGGTTTTAATGTTTTTCCTGATAGCAGGATGTTTTTTTCGCAGAAGATTTTATACTTATTTGAAAACAGGTTGGAAAAAGTTCCGTCTTCAAATCGAAGTTTGAAAATTTCTTCAATATCTTTGTTTATTTCAACTATATCTTTTTCTGTAAGTATTCCCGAATACAGAGCCTTTGCCAAAGCCTCGTTTTTATCTTCCTTATATCTTATACCTGATAAGATGCCGTGCATTATATTTCCTCTCTCTATCTGTCTTTCTTTAAAAGAGTCAGCCTTGTCGTCCGTACTATCCCAAACTCCTTCGGTATTTTGCCTTATTGCAATTTTATCAGTCCATGATACTGAATTAAATTTATTCATTATCTCTGTGTTGAAATATTCTGTTTTTGAATTTGTACAGGTTGTTTTATCTCCGTAATAGTATACGGGGGCTTCGTGTATTAATTGTATTTTATCAATCTTGTCTTTTATTATTTTTGAAATTGTTTTCTTATCATTATCGTTAATGGCTATGTATAATCGTTCTACCGGTCTTGTAAAAGCGACGTAGAGGAGATTTAGATTATCAAGAATACTGTTGGTATATTCTTCATTATATTGATTTGAAAAAAGACTGTCTTGTAGTTTCTTCTGTATTTCTACAAAGAAGGGCGGTTGCTTTTCTATTATTTTTTCTTCGTTCTTTATCCACAATCTGTTTTTTTTAAATCCCTTGGAATCCGGCTCTATATTCCAATGAACAAAGGGTAAAAGTACAATCGGGAATTCAAGTCCCTTTGCCTTATGAATTGTCATTACCGAGACAGCGTTGATACCTGACGGGATTATTAATGAACATTCTTCGGTGTCCTTTTTTTCTTCCCAAAATTCCAAAAATGTAAAAATATTATTATTTTCTCCCTGATTATAATTAAAAACCACTTCAAGAAAGCCCTGTAAGTATCCGCAATAGTCATCGTTGAGCTTGAAAATTCGTATTATTCTTTCAACCGTTTCGTATAATGAAGAACTTTGAAAATTATCAATATTATGAAAAAAATCAGAATATTTATTGCAAATATGCTCTCTTTGTTCTTCAATTGAAAGATTTATAATTATGGTATTAAATTCATCCTGTTTTAAAAATCTCATTATCTCAATGATGTAAAGATTTTCTTTTGTTTTAATATAATTAAGAGTACTGATTATAAATCTGATAACCGGTGAACTGTTTAAAAATAAAGAGTCCGGTGATACGACTTTTATTCCCTCTTTAAATAATGCTTCTGCGATAAAACTGCCCTCTTTATTTGTTCTTGTTAAAATTGATATATCCCTATAATTATAATTTTCATTAATAAGTGATTTTATTGTTTTGATAGTATATTCTACGGCAATCTTTGAAAAATCATTCTTATTAAATTTTTCTTCCGGTGCAAATATTTCGACATAACCTCCTGACAGTGTATTCTTTGTGGTTTTTTGAACTATATTTTTCTCAGAATATATATTCTCTGAATCCTGCTCGACATTTTGATTTTCATCTGTTTCGTTAATTTCGTTAATTTTATTAATTTCTGTAAAAATATTGGAAAAAAACAAATTATTAAATTCAATTATATTCTTATTACTTCTATAATTATATTCGAGTCTTTTATGAATTAAAAAAGGATGACTGACGAGGCTTTCAATCTCGCTATTCATAATATCAGGACTACTTGCCCTCCATCTGTAAATGGATTGTTTCGGGTCTCCCACGGCTATATTATGAAATCCCGAGCTATACGAATTTTCAATTAAAGGAAATAAATTATTTAATTGCATTGATGAGGTGTCTTGAAATTCGTCCAGTAGATAATTCTCGTATTTATTCCCGACTCTCCAATAAATGAAGGGGATTATCTCTTTCTTTATAATATTGCTTACAATTTTATTAAAATCTGAAATAGGTACAATATTATTATTCTTTTTATATGTTTCAACTAAGATTTTTAATTTTCGTATCAATGAGGTTAGGGGGAAATCTTTTAAAATAATTATAATAGAGATGTAAGTTTTGATATTTTTATCATAGAAATTTACAATATCTTCTCTTAAATTTTCCAGTTTTTCATCTCTTAACTGTGAGATTAATGAATAAAATTCAGAATCATCTTTTACCCAGTTAGATGAGTCGCCTTCCGAAAATCTTTTACCAAGTTCAAAATCTTTAAGTTTAAATGCCTTTGACAGCTTATAAAACTTACCTGCTATGCCTGCCTTTTTGTATTTAAAATCATTAGGATTAAGACCTGCCTGTCCAATAATTTTCACAGCTTCTTTTGCTGTTTTATTTATATGGTTTTGAAAGCTATACTGTTTCTCCTCCAAATCTTGAATTATTTTCAGAAAATCTTCATCTGTTAAATTTGCAAGTTCATCAAGATATTTTATGCTCTGCTCGGAGAACAGTTCCTTACCTATATCCGCTATGTTCTGCTCATAATTCCAGGATTCGGATTTTTCAATTTTAGAGAATATAAACGTTTTGAGGGTTTTTCCAATATAGTTAAATTCATCAGCCTGCTCAATGAGAGAATTGACTGTCTTTGTAATTATATGTTTTGTGCTCATTTCCACTTCAAAGTTAAGAGGAAGGTCAAGTTCCAATGAAAATGTACTCACAATTTTAAAGACAAAACTATCAATTGTCATTACGGCAAAGTCCGAATAATTATGTAATATTTTCTTTAAAACAATTTTTGCATTCTTTCTTATTGTTGAATTATCAAGTCTTGTTGTGCTTTCAGATATATCTTCAACGGCATCTTGCATCTCTCCCGAAGATATTTGTACAAGATACTTTATTATTCTCTCTTTCATCTCGGCAGCAGCCTTATTTGTAAATGTTACAGCCAAGACTCTACTGTATTTATTGGGATTAGCTAAGACTAAATAAAGGTATTCAATAACGAGAGAGTAGGTTTTTCCACTGCCGGCAGACGAATTATAAAGTGTAAAAGACATTCTTATTTGTTTATATTACTACTTTTCTATACCTTCTCTTGCTTGAACACCCTGAGTGTAATAATGCTTTATCTCTTTCATCTCAGTTACAAGATCGGCATATTCTATTAATTTTTCAGGTGCCTTTCTACCCGTGATTACAACCTCCGTTTTCGAGGCTCTGTTTTTTAATATATCAATTAATTCTTCAGTTGAGAATAATTCATAGTATAAAGCAATATTGGCTTCGTCTAAAATAACAAGATCATACTTACCTGATTGAAGTACCTCTTTAATCTCATTTAAACCGTCTTTTGCTATCTTAATATCGTTTTCGGTAGGCTTATTGACAATAAAACAGTCTTGTCCGTATTGTTTTAAAGTTATATTTTCTATCTTAGGTAAAATATTTAACTCGCTATAGAACATTCCCTTAACGAATTGACCTATAAATACCTTCAAACCTGCTCCGCTTGCTCTCAATGCGAGCCCGAACGAAGCGGTTGTTTTCCCCTTTCCATTGCCCGTATATATATGTACATATCCTTTTTTCATTATTCTTTTACTCTCCTATATTTATTTTTAAATTTATTATAACATATTTTTTATATTATATTTTTTTCACTATAATATGTGTTTTTACTCTTCAAATTCTTGGTTTTTGAACTTTTCTCTTAATTTTTTTAATTTTAAATTTGAAAGATACTGGTTTACATGACCACATTTCAAACATACAAAGGTTCTTGTTCTAAACCCGTTCATTGTGAAAACTCCGCTGGGAACAAATATATTTGATGTCCCTCCAAGATAACCGAATACTATATCAGAACCTCCACATGCCGAGCATTTGTGTAAAATTTTATCAATTTTGTCATCCATAAATCCTCCTTTTTTATATTATATCAGAAAAAAATATTTATTTATACAGAATATTAACATATGTTGTAGTTCCTCAGGTTTGTTATGTAAGATATAAAAATCACTCCACTGGATTTTGATGAAAATTTTATGATGAGGTTGAAACTTGCAAACTCTGGCTTGAAAGAAATAAACAAGTCTGGGAAATAAAACCATTGAACCATTGACCATAAAAGTTTTTACTTCCCATTCCTTACTCCTCACACTATAGATATAATATTTAATGCCTTTTGTCAACTATTTTATCGACAGATTCATAATTGCTTTTAATTTTGTTTTCTAAAAAAAATTTCAAAGTTTTATTAATTTCAATATTTATAATTTCGTTCTATATATTCATTTAAAAAAATCTATATTAATATTTATAAATATATAGTTTAATTGTTACGAAAGTATTTTAAGAAAAAGAAATATACTTTAATTATACTATCGTTTTGTTACAATCACACAATTCTTTTTGTAGTAAACATTTTTGGTTTATAGGTTTATGGTGTCAGTTCAATTTTTTTAACCTGCCAACTGAAATATAAATCTGCTAATTACAATTCCGTAAATAATATGAAAATCTCCATTAATTTTATGGATATAAAATTGATAATCTTTCCTATATTTTCTTACAAAATAAATTTTAGTGTATGGCACGATTTATTAAAGTCATGTGCAATAACAGGTTGCATTTTACAAAATAATTCTTTACATTCTCTATTATAGATTAAAGTATTAGGAACATCGGGTATTTTACCATAATAACCTTTTATAATCTCTGTATATTCAGCTTTTCTTAGAGAGTTAAATAGAATACTTGTATTTATATTTTTTTTATTTGACTGTGAGTCCCGAATAGTTGTAATTGTATTTTTCTTAGTAAGCACAAAAATGCCTGCATTATCAGGCAAAATAGTTTTAAGTTTCTCAGCTTGTGATGGTGAAGTTATAACATTTATATAATCAAACACTTTAAAATATGCCTGTATCTGCTTTTTAAGACGTACAAAAGAATCATATTCTGATTTTATTTCATATACGGTTGATGTTCCATTTAATATAACTACATCAGCCTTACTCTTATCTACTCTAAATTCTGTAAGCATACGGGAAGTGTTTAATGAATGTCGTCCAAGTAATATTTTATGGGCTATAACATTTTTATATATATATTCATTTCTATAACTTTTGAAAAGAAGATTATAGACCCAATCAAAAAATTGTCCAAGAGTCATTGAAGTATCAATTTTTTTAAGTAAGCCACTATTAGTACAAACTTCAGACAGATAACCTGAATAGCCTTTTTGTGAAAGATTGTCCATTACTATAGGAGTAAAGACTCTCCCCAAAGCAGGCAAATATTTTTTATCTATCTTAAATTTGTTCGTTTCCATAATAATATAATAATAGCCTAAAAATAATTTTTTTTCAATTATATTTAGGTTTAACCTGAAATTTTCATCAAAATTGTAGCGAAATGTCCAAGAAGTATATTATAGCAAGTTAAACGATTGAGCTAAATGAAGAATAGTCTAACTATTTTGCAATGCAGTAATTGAGTTTAACGCAGTTAGAATGGGCTTATTGGGCATTACAGTAGGTTTTGATTAAAATTTTGGGTTTAATATTTTTTTGCCTATGTTTTAACTTTATGTTAGATAACCCCAAAACCACACATTCGTTTCCTCATTCTTGTAAAAAAACTCAAACTTAAAAAAACCAATACAAACAAAACTCGCATGGCACGATTTAACTTGCGACTTAACTATTATTGCAAAGCCAAGTCAATACTGTAAAAACAAGGCAGTTTTTGTTGTTTTTGGTTGAATAGTACCTTTTTTTCCATTAAAACTTATCCCGAAAGATCATATTTTAAAATATTTAGAAAATGAAATAAATAA
>CAYOTE010000088.1:0-9006 GCA_964406785.1 uncultured Clostridia bacterium | reverse complement strand
TTCTAACTTTATTGGATTATATTTCTTAAACACTTTTAAAAACTGAATAGTTACTGCGAATAACCTTGTCCTAATATTGATTTATGGGATATAATGAACGGATGAAGAATATAATTATCAAGGGTGCAAGGGAACATAATCTAAAAAACATTGACATTACTCTTCCGAGAGATAAGTTTATTGTCATTACAGGCTTATCGGGAAGTGGAAAATCAACCCTTGCCTTCGATACGCTGTATGCGGAGGGACAAAGAAGATATGTCGAATCTCTCTCTGCCTACGCAAGGCAATTTCTCGGAATGATGAGTAAGCCTGATGTTGACAGCATTGAGGGTTTATCACCTGCCATTTCAATCGAGCAAAAAAGCACGAATAAAAACCCGAGAAGCACGGTAGGAACGGTTACAGAAGTTTACGACCATTTAAGGCTGCTCTTTGCAAGAGTGGGAACAGCTCATTGCCCCACACATAAGATAAAGATAGAATCACAATCACCGGAAAAAATAGGTAAAAGAATAATCGGGGATTTTTCCGGCACAGTTACGATACTCTCCCCCATTATAAGACAGAAAAAAGGTACCTATGAAAAGCTCTTGACAGACTTAAATAAAGAAGGATTTATGAGGGTTAGAGTCAATAAAGACATAGTACGTACTGACGAAGCAATAAAACTTGACAGGTATAAAAAACACGATATTGAAATAGTAATAGACAGGGTTTCTACCGATGATACATCAAGGATAATGGAGGCAGTCGAACTCGGTTTAAAAAAATCGGACGGTCTCTTAATAGCTATTGACGAGAGTGAAAAAGAAATAATATACTCATCAAAAATGACCTGTCCTCATTGTGATATAACCTTTGAAGAACTTCAGCCGAGAATGTTTTCTTTTAACAGTCCCTTTGGTGCCTGTGAAGCCTGTCACGGGCTTGGTATCAAGATGGACTTTGACCCTGATTTGATAATACCCGACCGCAACCTATGTCTTGCGGATGGTGCAATTATGCTGTACAGAAATGCAATTGACGGTTGGAGAGGACAGTATCTCGGAGCAGTTGCAAAGCACTTTAATTTTGATATCTTTACTCCGATGAAAGCTCTTACAAAAGAGCAATATGATGTTTTAATGTACGGCTCAAACAAAAAAATAGACTTCTCATTAAAGATGAAACAAGGAACGGCAAGTTGGTCTCATCAGGGAACTTGGGAGGGATTAATACCTCAATCCGAAAGACTTTATAAGCAAACTGAATCGGATTATAGGAGAAAGGAACTTGAAAAATTCATGAGGATATCAACCTGCCCGAAATGTGAGGGAAAAAGATTAAAGGATAAAATTCTTGCCGTAGAGATTAATGGGAAATCAATATCGGATATAACAGACTTATCAATTAAAAAAGCCATTGATTTCTTTAAAAATATAAAATTGAATAAGAAACAGCATATAATAGCCAAGCAGGTATTAAAGGAGATAATAGACAGGTTGAAATTTCTCGAACAGGTTGGTCTCGGATACCTGACACTCTCACGTAACGTAGGCTCTATATCAGGAGGCGAAGCACAGAGAATAAGACTTGCAACGCAAATAGGCTCCAATCTCATGGGCGTTTTATACATTTTAGATGAACCTTCAATAGGATTACATCAAAGAGATAATAATAAGCTGATAGAAACCTTGCATAAACTAAGAGACATCGGCAATACATTAATTGTTGTCGAACACGATGAGGAGACAATTAACAGAGCCGATTTTGTTGTTGATATTGGTCCGGGTGCAGGAATACACGGCGGAGAAATAATCGCAATAGGCACACCTGAGAAGATAAAAAAAAACAAAAAATCCATCACGGGAAAATATCTTTCGGGAAAACTTTCAATACCAATACCGGAAAAGAGAAGAAAATCAAATAAATTCATAAGAATTAAGGGGGCAAGTTCCAATAATTTAAAAAACATTGATGTTAATATACCAATAGGTGTTTTAACCTTTATTACCGGAGTTTCGGGAAGCGGTAAATCAACACTTATTCACGAAACACTCTATAAGGGTATTAAAAAATTGCTTTTTAAATCCAAAATAAGAACGGGTAAATTCAAATCAATAAAATTCGACTCCGAAATAGACAAGGTTATAGTAATAGACCAGAGTCCTATTGGAAAAACTCCAAGAAGTAATCCGGCAACATATACAAAAGTTTTTGATGAAATCAGGAAATTATTTGCTGAGACAAGAGAGGCTAAGATAAGAGGATATAAACCGGGAAGATTTTCTTTCAATGTAAAGGGAGGAAGATGTGAGGCTTGTAGCGGAGACGGAGTAATTAAGATAGAGATGAACTTTTTGCCCGATATCTATGTTGAGTGTGAAGAGTGCAAGGGTAGGAGATATAATAAGGAGACTCTCGAAGTAAAATTTAAAAACAAATCAATTGCCGATATTCTTAGCTTGAGTGTTGAAGAAGCCCTATCGGTATTTAAAAACATACCCTCCGTAAATGGAAAATTAAATACTCTTCTCCGTGTGGGTCTGGGATATATAAAACTTGGTCAAAGCTCCATAACACTTTCAGGTGGAGAGGCACAACGAATAAAACTTACAAGAGAATTGGCAAAGCGAGCAACGGGAAAGACGCTATACCTAATGGACGAGCCTACTACGGGACTTCACTTTCACGATGTCAATAAATTAATAAAGGTCTTAAACGATCTTGTTGACAATAATAACACCGTAATAGTTATCGAGCATAATATGGATATGATTAAATCGGGAGACCATATTATAGATATAGGTCCTGAGGGTGGCGAAGAGGGTGGTAAAATTATTGCCGAGGGAAGTCCCGAAAAAGTAGCAATGGTAAAAGAAAGCTATACCGGACAGTTTCTTAACGAAATATTAAATAAAAAGAAAAATTGTTAAATCTTAATAATATTAAAAACATTAAAAATATACCGTCGGAGCCCGGATGTTATCTATTCGTAAACAAAAAAAACGAGATAATATATATTGGCAAGGCTAAGAACATTAAGAAACGAGTCAGCTCATACTTTCAAAAAAGAGACCTTGATACAAAGACAAGACATCTTGTAAAAAACATTACCGGAGTTGAGTACTTCATAACAGCAAACGAAAAAGAGGCACTTATTCTTGAAAATACTCTGATAAAAAAGCATCATCCTAAATACAATATTGACTTAAAGGATTCAAAGAGATTTGCCTTTATAAAATTATCCGATGAAAAATTTCCGAGATTTTCAATTGCAAGAAACAGAAATGGTAAAGGACAATTTTTCGGTCCCTTTGTACTCGGAATACATAGAGATTATATACTCAAATTAATAAACAGAACATTCAAATTGAGAACCTGTAAAAAATTACCCAAAAAAGCATGCCTAAGATACCATATTAACTCATGCTCAGCCCCGTGTATCGGAAAAATAGGTGAGCCAGAGTACAATACGGATATTAGAAGAGGCGTTATGGTTCTAAAGGGACATATCGGCGAATTAATAAACGGACTGTCAAAAGAGATGAAAAACGCTGCCCAAGATACGTATTTTGAAAGAGCAATTCGTTTAAGAGAGCAGATAAATTCTTTAAAATCTCTAAAAAACAGACAGAATATGGAGAGGGCAAAATCTTATAATGAGGATATAATCAACTATATAATTGACAAGGATAGAGTTCTTTTAATGTTATTTAATATCTATAAGGGAGTACTTGAAAACAGACAAGTATTTGAATTAGAGTACAGTCCTCTTTTTATTGAAGAATTTCTTGTTAAATACTATTCGGACAATCCCGTACCTAAGGAAATTATAATACCTCAAACACCCGATAAGCTTATCATTGATTTTATCAATACGCAGAGTAAAAAAAAAGTAAATTTCAAGGTTCCCAAAAGAGGTGAAAAGGCAGCTCTGTTAAACTTGGTTCACAAAAATATTGAGGCTACGTATTTCGGTAATTTAAAAAAACTGGAAGATTTAAAGGATAAACTTCTTTTGCAAAACACACCTCATATAATCGAATGTTTTGATATCTCCCATATATCAGGAACTTCAACTGTTGCCTCAATGGTGCAATTCATTGATGGTATTCCGCATAAACAGGGCTATCGTAAATTTAAAATTCAAACGGTGAAAAACATAGATGATTTTAAGTCAATAGCCGAAGTTATAAGACGACGATATACAAGGTTAAAAAATGAAAAACTGACCATGCCCGACCTCATACTTATTGACGGCGGTAAGGGGCAGTTAAACGCAGCATTAAAAGAAATGCAGGAGATAGAGCCTGATATTCCGGTAATATCAATTGCAAAACAGATGGAAGAACTTTTCTTGCCCGGTCTGATTAATTCAATTAGGTTAAGTAAAAAATCAGAGGCATTAAAATTGCTTATGCAAATAAGAGACGAGGCACATAGGTTTGCAATAACCTATAACAGGCTATTAAGAAAAAAAAAACAGCTGAATATAGACTAATTATACAAAGACTAAAATCCCCCGTGACCTTTTTGCAACCTTGTATTTGTCTATTATTTTATTTTTTTATGAAATTTTTCTATATCACCCTCAGAACCAAAAATAATTAGGATATCACTGTCTTTTATTATAAAATCGGCACCCGGATTAGGAATCATTTTTTCAGGAATTATCGATCTGATGGCAATAATAGTAATATTAAATTTATTTCTTATATCTAACTCAGCTAAACTCTTACCGTAAAAAATATCGGGAGAGGCAATTTCCTGTATCATAAAGCCAGAATCAAAGGGAAGATAATCCAATAAGTTTGAAAAGTTTAACATCTTAGCAATTTTTTTACCTGCATCTCTTTCGGGATAAGATATTTCCGTTGCACCCACAAGTGATAAAATCCTGGCATGCTCCTCAGATAGAGCCTTAGCAATAATACGCTTGACACCAAGTTCTTTAAGAATATTGACTATTAAAATACTTGGTTCGAGTTCAGGACCGGTCGATACAATAACGACATCAGTCTTATCTATCTCCACCGATTTCAAATTATCCTTTTTAGTTGCATCCATTACAAGAGGTAAGGTTACAAAATCTTTTATATCATCAATCTTTTTCTCATCCGTATCAATTGCAATGATTTCTATATTTTGCTCTGAAAGTGTCTTTAATGCACTAATACCGAAACTACTTAACCCTATGACTGCTATTTTTCTCATTTTTCCTCCCACATAATCTCCTAACTTTCTACCCAACCATTATATCCTCTTCAGGATAATTATACACACCTTTCGACTTTTTTTTACTGATAGCAACTATCAGAGTAATAGGACCTACCCTACCTATAAACATTAATAATGAAATAACGAATTTAGACACCGTTGAAAGTTTTGCCGTTATCCCCATACTCAATCCAACAGTACCAAAGGCTGAAATAGTCTCGAATAGTAATTTGAAAAAGGTAATATCCTTATTATTAGATTCTATAGACAGTAATACAAAAAAGAAGGTTGAAACAATCATAAAACTTAAAAAAAGCACAAGAAAAGATTTCTCTATTATTTTTGAAGGTATGGTTCTGTAAAACACCGTAACCTTTTCCTTCCTGAAAATTAATGATTTAATATACGCAATACCAACTCCTATTGTCGATGTTTTAACTCCGCCACCAGTCGAGCCAGGTGATGCACCTATAAACATGAGCAACATCATTATAAAAACAGATGCACTTGACAGTATATTCAAATCAATTGTATTAAAACCTGCCGTTCTTGTCGAAATTACTTGAAATAATGACGACATAGCCGTTGTTCCAATTGAATAAATTGTATCATCTGAGAGCATTTCTTCTAAAAAAATTATAATTGTTCCAAAAAAAATCAGAAATCCGCTTGTCACAATTACCATCTTTGAATGTAATGAAAATTTTGTAAAAGTTTTAATATCTCTTTTAGCATACAGATAAAGTTCATTTAACACTAAAAAACCAATTCCACCGGCAATTATCAAAATTGACAAAATTATATTTACGGCAATATCATCAGTATAATTTTCCATATTATTTGAGAAAACAGAAAATCCGGCATTGCAAAACGCCGATACGGAATGAAAAACAGATACAAATGCCCTATGAGAGCTATCCTCTATATTAAACCGGAAATAAAATAAAATTGCTCCGATAATCTCAAAACTAAATGTAAAAACAAATATCCTTCTTATTAAGTCCTTAACATTTTTGTATCTGCCTGAGAAAAAATCGCTTTCAATTAAAGTTTTATCCGAAGTTGATATAGAACCGCCTATTAACAGTATTAAAAGCGTTGAAAAAGTCATAAATCCAAGACCACCAAGTTGTAATAAGATTAAAATTACTAACTGACCAATAAAGGTAAAATCTTTCTCGGTATCCTTGACTATCAAACCGGTAACAGTTACTGCCGAAGTTGCGGTAAAAAAAGCATCACTAAAACTTATACCTGAATTATTAGTCGAAAAAGGCATATAGAGAATAATACTACCTAATACAATAGCCGATACAAAGGTAAGTAAGACCATAAAAGCTATTGAACTTTTCATCTTAATTCAACCTCTTAAAAGGAAAATAAGTAAGTACAGCTTTACCAATAATATTGTCCTCGGAAATTAATCCGAATGTTCGAGAATCTCTACTAATATTTCTATTATCGCCCAATAAGAAAAAACCATTCAAGCTTTTATAACTAAATTCACCTTTTTTTTTTAAAATATTAGCTTTTATATTACTTGTATTTATTAAAAACGGTTCGGATAATTTACTTCCGTTTATGAATACAATATTATCTTTTATATCAATATTTTCTCCATACAATCCTATAATACGTTTTATTAATAGTTTTGACTTATCATCTTTATTTTTAAAAACAATAATATCAAATCTTTTCAAAGTATGGATATTATGGATTTTCTTTACAATTAGCCTATCATTGCCATGTAAGGTTGGCTCCATTGATTTGCCCTTTACAGAATATATAAAGTAATAATTATCAAAGACTATGTACACCAACATAGCAGAGATAAATATACCGATAAGAACAAATAATATTATCTTTTTTCTTTCCAATCCCATATTTTCGTATTCTATAAAAATTAAGCATTACTGTCAACTTGAAATAAATATTGAATTCGTGTAAAATGCTGTATGCTAAAAAGTCAAAATAATTGGCTCAACAAAAGGAGATAAAAATGAAAAAAATTTTTTTTGTAATTGTTATCTTATCAATTGTATCAATTCCCGTATTATCACAGGCTGGAGGAACAGCATCTTCCGATTATACAATTGCTTTGATGAAAAAGAGTAATGGTGAAAAAATTAAGGCATTTGAGGGATATATTGTCAAATATCCAAGTGTTGCAAATAAATACACCAAATTTGCACACTATTGGTTAGCTGTTTATTATTATAAGGCTAAGAAGTTTTCAAAGGCAGTTTCCTACGGTTTAAAGTCTGAAAAGATGGGAGGTCTTGACAATGGTATGAAAGCTCAACTCTTATTTCTCCTCAGCAGATCCTACGCATTAAAGGGACCTCTGTTCAATAAGAATAAGGCCATCGCATACGCAAATAAGACAATTAATGTAGCCAAGGCGAATAATATTAAAAAAATACTTGTCGAAGCAAAAAAAATCAAGAAAAAATTATCTACACCTCCAAAACCAAGCGAAACACCGGTACAGAAAGTAGGAAGATTACACAATGATAAAGATTTCGCAGGAGTGGTAAGTGCTTTTAACACTCTTAAAGATGCGGACAAAACAAACGAGAAGTTACACAAGATATATGCTAATGCCTTACTTAAGACTGGAAAATATAAAAAGGCAATCGTTGAATTTACAAAGATATACGCAGCCGATAAAAAGGCTAAATATGCAAAAAAGCTTGCAGATTGCAATGCAAAATTATCTAAAAAAGCTAAGACAATCTACCTTAATAAGGCTGCCAGATACTATGCAGAAGCAGGGCTTCTTTACGGCAAAGAGGGAAATAATAAAAATAAAAAGAACGCTCTTGCAAGTGCAAAATTAATGGTTTATCAAAAGTATAATTTAAATAAAAAAATAAAAGCGTATAATGATAAAATTAAAAACAGTAAATCGTCCAATTCAAAAAACAAGCTTGCCATTAAAAAAGCAGCAAGAGAATTATCACGATTTAAGAGATATCTTAGAAGAGAATACAGAAATATGACA
This sequence comes from uncultured Clostridia bacterium, assembly GCA_964406785.1. Taxonomy (GTDB): domain Bacteria; phylum Acidobacteriota; class Aminicenantia; order UBA2199; family UBA2199; genus JAOZTV01. The sequence goes on along the minus strand of CAYOTE010000088.1, from coordinate 800 downwards.
CCACCTGCTTACGAGACAAAAAAACAAGAAAAACTTGAAAAAAAGCTTAGTACTCTTAAGGCAGGCGGAGGAACTAAAACTAATAGTGGTGGTGCAAAACTTAAGGCTCTCAGAACAAAAGCAGATGCCGAGTTTGATAGCCTTGTAAAACAGGCAAAAGCCAGAGTATAAAACTTAGTATATAAGAGATTACGATGCTCTTAAAAAAGCATCGTAATATTCGTATTACTTGTTTTGATCACTTATTGCTTATTATGAAAACAATTATCCAAAAAATATCATTGTTTATTATCCTTATAGCTTTATCTACGATTTTGTTCCCAAAATCTAAATTTCTTTTCATATACATAAAATCTCATAGGCTTTTAACCGAGATTGCAGATACACCGGAATTGACAGCCAAGGGACTTATGTATCGAAAGTCTATCCCCAAAGATTATGCAATGCTATTTATATTCGAGAATGAAGAACCTCGTGGCTTTTGGATGAAAAACACCTTGATTCCTCTTGATATAATTTTTCTCAATAAGAACAAGGAAATTATCAATATAGCCAAGAATGTTCCGCCCTGCAAACAATCTCCATGTAAGTCTTATTACTCAAAAAAACCTGCAAAATATGTAGTTGAAATACGTGGCGGATTATCAAAAAAAATGCACATTAAAGCAGGCGATACAATCGAATTTTTGCAATAAATTTTTATTTTTTCAATATTAATCAAACATAAAAGCTGTAGCTTACTAACACTTTCTTTTATATGAAGTGAGGTAATATATTTCCATTGTCAGCTTACTTAACAG
>CAYOTE010000087.1:0-9022 GCA_964406785.1 uncultured Clostridia bacterium | reverse complement strand
TTTACTATCTGTGAATTAAGTTTCTTTTGCATAAATATTGTGCCCAGTGTAGCCCCAATAATTCCGGCAACTGATGCTATTACGAGAATGCGCCAATTGACATTTCCCATTGCCCAATAAGTTAAAAATCCGGAAAAAGAAGAAAAAGGAACAACAAAAGCTGTAATTGCGGTAATTTTTTTAGGATTGAAACCAATCATTAACATAAGGGGTGAAATAATCCCACCACCGCCAATACCCAGCATACCTGACAATATTCCTGCAAAAGCGCCAATAAGTGTTAATTGTATATAAGGTGTATCTTTTCTGTATGCCTCTTTTTCTTTCTTTTTATGAAACAAAAATAATAACCCTGAAAACAAAAGAAAACTTATAAATAAAATAAGTATGATTTGATTAGGAATGTATTTTGAGATATATGCACCAACTATTGCAAATAGGAATGATGAAATAATAATTGGTATTCCAATATTAAAATCTAATCGTTTGTTTTTTATGTTGTTTACACTTGCACCTGCAAGGCTTATTGTGTTGTAAAATAATCCCACAGGCTTGGCAATGTTTATAGGTATTCCGAGCAATACTAGTATGGGTATCAAAATAATGGCAGCACCCACTCCGCCAAGTGCAAAAACAAATGCAGCAACGAATGATATAAAAAAAATTATTGTTTCCATTTTCTTTTAATATTTATAGTATATCGCAAATAAACGATAATGTTGATTAAAAATTTTATTTTAAAAATTCATTAAATAATTTTTTTGCTATTTCCCAATTTTTCTGATTGATGCAATATTTAATTTTGGGTGGATTTACTTCGCCTTGAATTAAACCGGCTTCTTTTAATTCTTTCAAATGTTGTGAAACGGTCGATTGAGCAATTGGTAATATCTCAACCAAATCACCGGTAAAACAACAAGATTTGCCATCTAAATGTTTTAATATTGATAATCTTGTTGGATGTCCAAGAGCTTTTGCAAATCTTGCCATTTGAATTAAATCATCATCGTATTTTATATCTTCCAACGTTCTTTTCATTTTACAAAATATATTATTATTATATAGTTTATCACAAATTTACGATGAATATTTTAGCCGGAAAAATATTTTTATAATATTTGTACATTGGCAATTCATATTCTTACTTGTGGCTAATGTATGTATATGTGTATTTGCACATATATATCTTTTATATTTTTATTAAATATACTTTTATCCATCATAATGCCTTGTATAAGTTTACTTTCACTTAATAATTTCATCAATCGGATTCTTTAATTATAAATATTTTGTAGAGATACAATGTATCGCGTCTCTACATCGACTATATCGGATCTCTGCATTGTTCATTTTATTGCGTATTATATTTACATTATTGCTATGGTTTACAAATTGAAGGCATGGTAAAAGAGCTTTTTGAAAAAACCGAACTGGAGAAAAAGATCTTTAAAACAGCCGACGAAGTCCTGGGATATAAATTTTCAATAATATGTCTTGAGGGGCCCGACGAAAAACTTTAACTGATCCTTCTTACACTCAGTAGTACTTGCAAAAAAAATCTTTTTGGCTAAAATTTATTCATGAAAAATAATTATTCACGTAGAGAATTCTTGTCTCAATCACTCTTGCTTTCTTTCGGAGGACTGTTTTTACATAGTTGTAATCTTTTCAACAATGATAATTCTGAAAAAAATATAATTGTTATTGGGGCAGGGATTGCCGGACTTGCCGCTGCAAAAAAACTTTCCGAAGCAGGATTCAAAGTAACTGTACTGGAGGCAAGGAACAGGATCGGCGGTAGAATTCAAACGATCGATCTGAACGGTTTTAAGATGGATGCAGGTGCATCTTGGATACATGGGACTACAAATAATCCTCTGTATTTATTTTCACAGGAAGAGAGTGTTTTGACAGTTCCGACATTTGATGATCCTTCTTATCTGTATGATGTCAACGGAGAAGATATAACTGAAGATGAGTGGAAGGAGGTCGAATCATATCTCGGGCAGTTATATGATGAATCATTTTCTTATCCAGATATATCATTAAGAGAATTGACCGCTATAGTCGAACCCAAATTAAAACTAACCGAAAAGATGAAGCGGCTTTTTTATGGAGCGGTCAGGACAGAGGTAGAAGTACCATACGCTGAAGATGGGACCGATCTTTCATCTGCTGTTTTACATAGTGATGATTCATTCCCCGGGAATAATGTATTGTTCCCTGGCGGAATGTCACAACTTGTTAGTATTCTGAGCAGAGGGTTAGATATTCGTCTGAACACTTTTGTTACAGATATAAATTATAGTTCCGATCAGGTAGAAGTGTTTTTTACAAATCCTTCCGGTATTGATAAAAAGAGATCCTGTCATGCATGTCATCAAAACAATGATGCTCCGGTCTTAACTCCTGATGGTTCACTAAAAGCTGACAAAGTGATAGTTGCACTTCCGTTAGGAATGCTTAAGAATAGGAGTGTAACTTTTTTCCCGGATCTGCCCTCGAGGAAACGTGATGCCATAGCAAATACATCTATAGGAACAATGAATAAGGTTTTTCTCTATTTCGGGAATAAATTTTGGCCTGATGACGGGACATTTCTGGAATACTTTAAGGATAATTATTCTGAAATGATGGTTTATGAAAGTTTTTCAGCAATTGGAAATAAAAATGTTTTAACAACATTTCTTGGAGGAAAACACGCCAGACAGATCGAGCGAGCTGATATTAGATCAACCATGGATATGGTTATGTTGGATTTGAGGAAAATGTTCGGATCATCAATTCCGGATCCTGAAAATATTTATAAGACAGGATGGCATACAGATCCTTTTGCTCTTGGTGCATATCCCCATATTCCGCCCGGATCGAAACTGTCTCATTGTGACAGGATTGCGGAATCAATTGATGACAAGGTTTTCTTTGCCGGGGATTCAACAACATCCAAATACCTTGCAACTGCTCATGGAGCTTATATTTCCGGTATTAATGCTGCAAAGAAAATAATAAACAATTCCTGATCTTAAACAACTATAAAAGAAAATTGCCTGTCCTCAAAACTATTTTACAAGGAGGACAATGCTGTTTGATTTCAATTTAAATAATATTTTTAAATATTTTGCTATTTCCCTAAGGAAGCGGGGTTTAAACCATATAGAACGATCTGTTTTGATCACACTGTTATATATTCCCTTGCTTAAAAAGAACTGATGAGGCAAAACCTTAAATCTTTTAAATCCAGCCTCTTTTGCTATTTTAACTATTTTTCTCGGGGGCATATCTTTTTCAGTGACGTTAAAATTCTTCATCGCATTTATTGATGTTGGTTGTTTCGAGTGGCCTTTTCCGGGCTCTGATGTAACGCATACTCCGCCCTTTTTCAAAGCTTTGTATGCCATTTTCATGGCGAGATTTTCATCAACGGAATGGTGAAGAGAGTCAAAAAAAACGACGGCATCAAATTCTTCATTGAATTTAAGGTCCTCGTAATCGGAAACCATAAAATTCAGGTTCTCCAGTTTTTCCTCTTCTTTGCTCTTTCTTGCATAAGATATGCTGTCTTCAGCGATATCGATACCGGTAACTTCATAACCTGTTCTTGCAAAAAAAATGCTTGTCCATCCGGTTCCGCATCCAAGGTCAAGCAGTTTTGCCGGAGGAGGTGGAAGCAGTGACATGACACCCCCGATCCCCATTAGGAATTCTCCGCAGTTTATATCTGAGAATGGTTTGTTGATAGAATGCTTTACACCTTCCTTCCCCAGATTCTTCAAATAGTTTCTTTCACCCTCTTTAGCCATTACCGGATCTCCTTACAATATTTAGTGTTCAATATTTATTCTATAATGATAATAATACTGAATAAATATCCTTTATAGATTTTGACATAGTGTAAGCAAAAATCCAATATTAATAAATTATTTAATTATTTCCATCCGTTTTTAACATTTTAAAAAGATCTTTCTATTCCCCAATTTTCCTCGAATTGATATAATCTTTTTGGATGGGAAAGTTTCTAATGTTTTACTTTTGGAAATATCAATGGATTTAAAAATTTAAAATCTTTAAGACAATTATATTTTGTATTATATTTTTAATACTTACAATCGCTATTTCTGAAGAAGTTTTATTGCGTTTTTATAAAGAATCAAAATATGGATGCATTAATGAATCTGGAAAAGTCGTTATCCCACCTAAATTTGGTTATGCAAAAGATTTTAATGAGGGCAGAGCTGTTGTCTTAAAGAATGGAAAAATTCGATATATAAAAAAGAGTGGAGAATATATTAAGGGGAAGTACAAATGTTTTTGGGGATTTTTTAAAATTTGCGTGATTTTTGTTGACAAAACTGTAATACTGTAACATTATACTATTACAGTGAAAGAGAAAATTAAAATACTTGAGTTCAAAATAGAGATCAAATCTGCGATTCCTGTTTATGAACAAATAAAGGAAGCGATCAAATATCATATTATCTCTGAAACTCTTGTTCCCGGAGATCAGTTAATGTCTATAAGGGACATGGCATCAAAGACAAAAATTCATCCAAATACTATTGCTAAAGTCTATTCTCAACTTGAATCGGAGGGCTTCGTCTATTCCAAACCGGGAAAGGGTTACTTTGTAAAATCGGACAAGAGAAAGATTTCCAAAGAAAAAACAAGAACATTTAAAAAGTTGGTAAGAGATTTCCTTTTAAAATCTACAACATTGGGATTCAGTATGAATGAGATCTACAATGAGCTTAAAGGGATAGAAAATGAGAGAGAGTCCAAAGATAGGGAGGGAGACAATGATAACAATAAATAACCTTTCTTTTAAATATAAAAAGAAACAAATTTTCCGGGATTTTAATCTTAATATTCCCGAAGGTGAGTCATGCCTGATTACCGGAATTAATGGTGTAGGGAAAAGTACTCTTCTTAGAATTATGGCGGGAGTCTTAAAACCTGACGAGGGTGAGATATCGTATGGAGATCTCCTCGGTAAAAAGCCAAAGCAAAAGATAGGATTTATCTCTGATAAATTGAGTATATATGAAAGCCTGACGGTAAATGAGATGATTAAACTTCATTCTTCATTTTATAAGATAAATGAGTTTGATCAATCTCTTCTTGCTCATTTGAAAATATCTTACGATCAAATAATAAAAGAATTATCTATCGGGCAAAGAACAATTTTACTTCTGTCTCTTATTTTATCTGCAAAACCTGAATTACTCCTTGTTGATGAAGTCATTCACTCACTGGATGCATATTTAAGAAAAGTTTTTTTGGAAAAAGTTATTGAACTTATATCGGAAAGGAGTATTACAGTGGTAATGGTCAATGTTAATTTTCATGATATAGAGAACCTGTTAAACAGGGTGATTCTGTTGAAAAACGGAAAGATTGCTGTGGATGAAAAAATTGAGGATCTGAAAAAAAAGGTTAAACGAATTTCCGGTGAAGATACTCTGGATGATTTACCGGTCTTATCAAAAACCGGAAATCCTGAATTTCCCGATATATATATTTACCCTTTTTCGGAAGATATGAGATCAAAAACAAAAGGAAATATAATTGATTTGAACCTTACCGAAATTATAACTGCATTTATTGGGAAGGAATATGCTTAGAAAAGAGTTCAGGGAAATAATTAAGCCGGTATTGATAACTGTTTTTGTACTTGTACTAATTCCTTTCCTGTATAAAATTCTTCCGGGGTTTATGGGGAGAAGTATTGAAAACCTGTCTGAGAGTATGGGGATTCTTCAAACATTTGATCTGTATCTGATAGCGTTAATAATTACAAGAGAATCCGGAGTATTCGGTTCAAGTATTTTCAGATCCGAATACAGAGACAATGCATTCGAGTACCTGTTTTCATCTCCAATACAGGTTTCAAGAGTGCTCACAATAAAAGCTGTCACAAGATTATCAGCATTGATGATCTTTCTAACCGTATATATTTTTATCTTTTATTCACACACAGATATTGAAGTTAACAGTATCTTAACTGATTCAATATTTCTTAATCCGAAATTTTTTATATCGTGGATAATGTTTTTGTTTTTCATCAGCTTGTTCCCTTCGATCTTTAAAAAGAAAAACTGGATAGCAATAACAAGTCTTGTAACTCTGCTTTCAATATTTATACTTCCCATTGCATTAAAAAAGATTTTATTAAGTTCAAAATTCCGGTTTACCAATAACAATGATACCGATGTTCTGGTTTTTATGATTGGAATGGCTGTTGTTTTTATAATATCATGTGTTGCTTTTTATTTTTCATACAAAAGGTTTGATCTGAAGGAAAGTTTTTTCGAGGGGAACAGGTATGTCTTAATTGCTTTAATCCCTCAAATTGTTTTGATTGTAATTTCAATATTGGTCTTTATTAAATGAAAGTATATCAAGGAGAGTAAAATGTTGAAAAGAATAATATTTGGGATTTTACTTATTGTATTTTTATTGTTCGGCATAATTATGAGTTATTGAACAATTTGAATATCAGGAGTTCAAACAAATGATAAAAAAGGAATTTAGAGATATTTTGAAACCGGTATATCTCAGAATGCTATCCGGTGTTTTGATAATACTTCTGTTTTTTGCTGTTTTTTTGGTGTTTGGTGAGAAAAATGTATCATATCTTAAGAATTTATTATCGATGTTTAATATGCTGTTCTGGGTAATTATATTATGGGTTTCCTATAATCTGGGAATCAATATGTTTAAAAAGGAGAAGGCAGATCATGCGATGGAATACCTTTTTAGTGCTCCTCTTACGAAGTTTGAAATAATAATAAAAAAGATCATTCCACGGTTGTTTGTTTTGATAATTTTACTTTTTATTTATTATTTGATTCATAAAATACATATACTACTTAATATTCAGAATAGTATTTTTATAAGTTTTTTCAAGATTGGGGTTTTTACGATCTGGATGTTCTTTTGTGCGGCATTTTTAAGTATTTATGAATGGGGCGATTTCAAAGCACTTGTCTGGCTTATAATTACATTCCCGGGATATAACCTTAATTTAATATTAGATTATTTTTTTAAAAAGAATGTTGTTGAAGGAAGTACAATAATTTTATCAATTGATATTATTTATATATCACAGATTATCTTGCTAATAATACTTGGGGTTGGATTTATATTCGTTTTTAAATATTCAGATATAAGACCGCAAAAAATGTTGAAAAATAAATTTGCATTAATCTCAACTATTCCTCTGACGGCAATTGTTTTAACCAGCTTTTATTTTGGAATAATCAAATAATCGTTAAATAAAGTACAGGAATTTGTATTAATTTTTCCATCGGATAAAACTTAATGTTTTTCCGGAATTGATGTACTACAAGAATAAAATACAAGACCGTTTAGAATAGGATCCTTGAAGAAAAGTGTCATCCAATGCTTGTTTATTTATTCTCTTTGGATTGATATAATCTTTTTGGAGGGGAAAGGGAAATGAAGAATATTCTTCTTACAGTTTTGCTGATTAGTATTTCACTTTTTTCATTAAACGGTTCGGATATTAATCTAAAAGCAAATTACAATTTAAACGGAAGTGTTGATAATGTCAGAAGTGAACTGGTCGTTGTATTCTCAGATGATATGGTGCCATTAGGTACTGAGGTTGAAAATAAACCGATTATATCAATTTATCCTAATGTAAAAGGTAAATTTATTTGGAGAGGTACCAGGACATTAGTTTTTATCCCAGCGAGTCATTACAATTATTCTACCAGATACAAAGTAACAATAAAAAAAAGGATAAGATCTTTAAATGGACTTATTTTAAAAAAAAAAATAGTATGGGAATTCTCAACTCCAGTAATAGAGCCAACCTATATTGAGAAGGATATTAAGTATGAATATGAATATTTAAATAAATTTCGGATAGACGATTTTAAAACAACAGCTGATTCTTTTTTTCTTAATAAACATTTTTCCATGCTTTTTTCCCAAGAATTTGACCTTAATAATTTAAAAAAGAAGATAAAGCTTTTTAGTAAAAAAACAAAAAAATGTATAAAAATTAAATTAGAAAAATGTTCAAAAACTAAAGTAAGACTAATTCCCCTTGAAAAGTTGGACAGAGGAGAAGATTATATTTTGAGGGTTAGAAAAGGATTAAGAAGTAAATCAGGAAATTTAAAATCAATCAAAGAATATTCTATAACATTAAACATAGAACCTGAATTTAGATTATTAGAACTGTCTTCAATACAATATATATCTCCTGATTTAAAAAGTATTCATCTCTTTTTCACCAATAAAATTCAAAAGCTAGATAAAAATGCATTTGAAGTTCATAGATTCATTAATAAAAATGAAGAATTGAAAAAAATACAAATTACTAATTTTAAAATTGTTTTTCACAATAGATATTGCTATTTAAATATATTAGATGAATTAAATCTTGGAGATGAGTTTGTAATAACTGTAAAGGATAGTATTAGAAATATATATAATGAAAAATTAAGTAAAAATTCTGAAATCAAAGTAAAAGTCTGTTCCAATAAATCGAGTATAAGTGCAGATGCAATAAATGGAGATTTCATAATTAATTCTAACAGTATAAAGGATATAACATATGATATTTTCAAACTTGATGATTCCTTTATGGAGAATTTAGACTTCAGAAAATATGGGATTTTTAATTTAGAAAAATTTAAAAAAAAATACGTTAATAAAATCCCGGGGAAAACCCTTCGTATTCCTAAAAATTCAAAAGCAGAGCATTTAGTGAAGATGGATGATAAAGAATATGAGTTCGGTTTTGTCGGGTTTAAAATAAACAGTGCTATTCCATATAACTATTGTAATACCAACTCTAAACTATTTTTTTCAGAGAAGTATTCTCCTCAGTTTATTGTTACTCATAAAAGAAGTATTGATCTGATTGTAAGGGCAGGAGGAACTTCAACTTTAGTATGGGTTTATAATAACCGCACCATAAAACCAGTCCCTTATGCAAAAGTAGAAATTTCTAAGGGTAAGGAAATTTTAAGTAGTTATAAAACAGATAAAA
>CAYOTE010000086.1:0-9148 GCA_964406785.1 uncultured Clostridia bacterium | reverse complement strand
AATCAAAGATTTTTTTTGCCTCATGCCCCATGCTACAGGCTGATGGAATTTTTTTATAATAAATCCTGTTGGATTTCTTAAATGCTTTATTGCTTATTTTCCTTGAAATTTTATACTCAAAAAAAAGCAATTCTCATCTTTAGTGTCTGGCACGAAAAGTGAGAAAAGGCAAGGAAAATATGGTTTTTATGTAGGCAATATAAGGCAACAGAGGTATTTGATATGGGACTTGTCAATAAGGTTGTTGTCTTAGATGAATTAGAGGAAGAAACGCATTTGTAGAAAAACGAGAACCGGACTTTTCAAAATTCCCCAAAAGATCTTGAACTTTTAATTTAACAATATCAGGATATTTACTTCGCTTGACATAAAATTTGTTTGATTTATATTATTAAACATCACATAAGGATATCCAATGTTCTTTATATATCAAAGAATCTAAAGTCAGAACATCTAATCCACTTGCTTTTAATTTTTTAATAATTTCATCCATTTTTATATCTAAGTCTTCAAATAATGTTAAATTTCCATGTTTTTCAAAAGCCATAGGCATATCTATGAAAAATGTTCTTCCGTCATTAAATGAACCAATTGCAGTATCTCCAAGCGAATTTTCCTCATCTACATAAAATATATAACTTAATCTACTATCAATTTTATTTTTGGCATATCCAATGGCATCTGGAAGCTCAGAAACGTTATCAAGTCTCGTAACCCAACCTACAAGATCATGATAGGTATAAAAACTTATTTTTTTATCTACAATAATTATAAACCAATTAAGAACTTTAGATATTTTGAGTTTATATTTTTCAAGATTTTCATTGCCTGAAAATGAACTATATTCCTTAATTGAGTCTAACAAGTATTTTTCCGATATATTTTTTACAAAAAAAAATCTCTGATATTCTTCTTTTTTAATTTTTATAGGTTCTTTTATCTCTTCTGTGATATATAAAGGCTTTTTGTGAATTTTTTTATCATTATTATTATTTTTTGATAAGGTTAAGTAAGTATCCAGTTTATAGTCATTTTCATTATAAAAAACAAATTTGCCTTTAATAATTTCATATATTGTTTCAAAAAATAATATAGTGTATAAAGTGAAACCAAGAAATATGATAATTGAAAATTCATACCATTTTATATTTAAATTTTTAATAACATTGCTATCTATATGAAAATAAAAATAAATCAAAATAATTCCTATTGGAATTAATAATATCGTTTTTATAAATACATAGATTTTAAATCTTGATATTTTTATCTTTGCCTTTTTTTCTTCCATTAATTCTACAATATATTCTTCTGACGAAATAATATGTCTGTTATCATTTAAAAAATCACCAATCGCATTATATGATAAACTACTAACAATATTAAAGAAAAAATAAATCAAAAGTAAGAAAACAAAAGCAACGTTAAAAACTTTCGAATATGGTACATTTTTTATTCCCCCGTAATCAAAAAACATCCACAAAATAAAACTTAAAGAACCAATAAAACATCTTATAAAGAGATACATTGTTTTTATCTTTTACCAAGAACAAATGTCACTAAATACACAAGCACTCATCGTTAAAATTTTTTTCTTTTTCACAGACATATTATAGTATCTTTATTTTATTTATTCAATTTTTAATAAGTGACAATTTCTAAAACAGAGCTTGTATGAAATTTTTGAAAATTTATTTTTATGAGTTTGGGGAACCAAACTCTTTTACAGTTAAGATAATATCTTCCTTACTATGTCCTCTAACATTTATAAAAATATCTTTAAGATTATTATTGGCAAGTTTAATGAATTCCTCGAAATAAGAGATTGTTTTTATATTGTTTTTTTCAGTTGCATATCTTAAAATAATCAATGAAATGATAAGTTCTCTGAAATCATACTGAGCATTTTCAATTAATGCTATCGCTAAACCATAACGAAGCCACTTAACATCATAATTTGACTTAATTAATAAAGAAATTCTACGTATATATATAATTAAATGCCATGTATTGTTATCATCAAACAGATGAATAAGTTTTTTTCGTTGCCTCTTATTTGCTTCCAAAAATAATTCTGTAAGTTTAGTCAATTGAATGTCTAAAGGATTTTTTCCTACATGTTGCCATATATCGTTAGATTTATAAAACAAATCTTTATTATTTGGTATATTTCGTAATTCGGCAAATCTATCGTTAAACTCAATATTATTCATTATGTCCCTCTTATCTTAATATGTAAACCGTCATAAATTTTTAATGGGGAATTAATATGATTGTTTACAATATTATAATTCATTTTAGCTCTTAGATTACATTTTGAAAAGAGTTTAATTTTAAGTGTTTGATTTTATGTTATCGGGATAAGTCTTTAAATCTTGGTTAGACGCCAATAGACTCTAAGACTTGTCCCGATAAGTATAATACTTTAGTTCGTTATTTCTTCTTTAATTAAAATCCTAATTCTTTCAATATATTGTCTGCGTGAGCAAATTTTTCAACGATGAATAGCACGTATCTTATATCAACGGAAATTGTTCTTTGAAGAACAGGGTCATATTGCATATCAGATGTCATTGCCTCATAATTCCCGTCAAAGGCAATACCTATAAGTTCCCCTTTCGCATTAAGAACAGGGCTTCCACTATTTCCACCGGTAATATCACATTTATGGGTAAAGTCAACAGGTATATCGTTTAACACTGGGTCTTTCCAACGTCCAAAATCTTTTTTCTCATACAGAGCTCTTAATTTTGTCGGGAGATTAAAGGGTTCTTTTCCAGTGTTTTTCTCAATTACACCCGTAAGTGTGGTAAAAGGTGCATAGCTTACAGCATTTCTTGGATTATATCCGGCAACGGCACCATAGGTAAATCTTATTGTTCTATTTGCATCAGGATACATATTAGACCCCTTCCATAGGTATAATACATTTATATAATCTCTCCTTAATTGTGAAATAACAGCTGAAAATTTTTCGTTTTTCTTTCTTAAAACTTCAGTTTCAGGATATAATTTAGAAGCTAGATTAATTAGAGGATCATTTAATTTAAGTAAATAATTTCTCTTTTTAAAGAAAAGTCCCTTAACAAAATTAACATCCTTTAACTTTGTATTTTTATAGGCTTTTTCAACAAAAGTATCTATTGCCTTGTCTCCGCCCTTTAATACATATTCAAGAGATTTAATTCTCTGCCCTTTTTTTAAGACACTAAGTCTTTTTAAACCGGCTTTTAAAAGAGCCTTATCGGCATCTTCATCATAACTCATATATCTGTAATGTAATCTTGATACCATTCTCTTTATGTCTTTTTCAGAAAAACTTGGATTTTTCTCTTTTGCAGGTTTTGCTCTTTCCATAACTATTCCGTAAATTGAAGAAGCCATGCCCGTTAAAGTTCCGTTTAACCTTGAGCCAAGCCCGAGATTAAAATCATAATCGTAAGTCTTTTCTTTTTTTTTATACACTTCTTTTATTTTATCAAGCAATTTGCCGTATTTTTTGAAATATTTTGGGTTCTTTTTTAGAAAAGCCATAAGTTCGCCTTCAAACTTGATTCTTTTATTAATAAAGTCAGTCCTTTTTACTCCCTCAACCTTTCCCTGCCAATTTTTCATTGCATTATTCAGTCCCTTTGATAAACCGGAAACTTTAATCTTAGTCATTTTTGATTTTTTCCCGATTTCATCAAGTAAATTAATTGTATCACTCAATACCTTTATTGCCTTGGGGAAAAAAAGATTTACCGTATAGGACAGAGCACTTGAAGTCCTATATCTTGTTGTTCTTCCAGGATAACCCATTATGAACGTAAAATCTCCTACTTTTAAGCCGTCTCTTGCAATTTTTAACCATTTTTTTGCTTTTAGCGGTACATTTTTTCTATTATACTTTCTGCCCGAACCGTCAGGAGCCATATATATTCTCATAAAAGCAAAATCGCCGGTATGACGAGGCCACATCCAATTGTCTATATCTCCACCGTAATTTCCAATAGCTCTTGGTGGCATATAGACAACTCTGACATCATCGTATCTTCTGTAAACAAATAAAACATATTGTTTACCACTATACATTCTTGCAATATATGCCGAGATGTCATCCTTGCCTTTTTCAATTTTATCAGTTATCTTTTTGATTTTTCGGGCTATTGCCTTTTCTCTTTTTACAGGATCTTTAATTTTTTTACCTGCCTTTAAAACCGTCTTTGTAACATCTTCCGAACGCAATAATAAATTTGCCGATATTCCCGGTCCTTCAATTTCATCCTTGTATGTTTTTGCCAAGAAACCGTTTGTAAGGTAATCGGTACCTTTTGTAGAAGCCTTTTGAACAGCACCGAAAGCTACATGGTGATTGGTTAAAATTAAACCATTCTCAGATATTAGTTCAGATGTTCCACCACCTAATAGTACGATAGCATTCCGAAGAGAAAGCCCTTTAGGATTATAAATTGTACTTACAGGGATTTTTAATCCTTTCTCATCCAATTTTAGTTTTTTTATTTGATTAAGTGCCCACATTCCTTCTTCGGAGTGCAAAGAAACAAATAAAAACATTAATAAAACCATAATAATAATAAACTTTTTCATATTTCCTCCATATCATCTACGCTTGCAGATAATTAAATAAATTTAATTATACCTTAATTTGCACAATAAAAACAATTTTATGTAATACCTAAAATACCTAAAATTTCAATCAAAATCTACTGCAATGCCCAATAAGCCCATTCTAACTGCATTAAACTCAATCACTGCATTGCAAAATAGTTAGACTATTCTTCATTTAGTTCAATCGTTTAACTTGTTATAACAGTCTTATTGGGAATTTTGCTACAATTTTGATGAAAAAATCAGGTAATATGATATAATACGTAAATACCATTAATAAGGCTTAAAATGGTTTAGGTTATTATGAACTTTTTTATATCTACATGTCTGTTGGCGATGTGAACAAAAATGAAATACTATCTTTCTCTTGGAACAAATATTGGCAATAGATGTGAAAATTTAAGAAATGCCGTAAATTATTTACATGACAGGATGGATTTAATTGCCGTGTCCTCGGTTTATGAGACCATACCCATCGGAATGCCTAAACAAACTCCACTTTTTTATAATTTAGTTGTAAAAATAAAAAGCTTTTACAAACCAGATGAAATATTGGAAATAATCAATAAAATTGAAAAAAAAATGGGACGTAATAAAAAGCGAACTCCGAATTCAAAAATGTATGAAGATAGAATAATTGATATAGATATCCTTTTAGCTGAAAATATGATTATTAATACTGAAAACTTACAAATTCCACATAAAGAAATGATTAATAGAGCATTTGTATTAATACCTCTGTGTGAAATTAACAAAAGCATAATGCATCCCAAATATGAAAAACCTGTCTCAGCATTTTTGCGATTTATTAATGAGGCTGATATTATTAGAAAGGTTGATTGCAAAAACATCTTTATTTAGGTAAAATTAACTATGGAAAATAAGAGAAACATTAAGGTCGTGATACTTGCTGCCGGAAATTCAACAAGAATGAAATCTTCAAAATCAAAAATACTTCATAAAATACTGGGAAGAGAAATAATTAATTTCACAATTGATGCCGTAATCAATGCAGGCATCAATATTGAAGATATTATAATAGTAGCCGGAGAGAACAAGAATGAATTGGAAAAAATTCTTGATAAAAAGATAAGCTATGTTATCCAAAAACAAAAATTAGGTACAGCACATGCACTGTTAACTTCATATGAATTATTAAAAGATAAAGTCTGTGATACTCTGGTTTTAGTGGGGGATAATCCTTATATAACAACCAAGGAAATCAATAATTTAATTAATTTTCATAGAGAAAAAAAAGCTGATGCGACCTTAATAACAGCTGTATTTCCAAAGCAACCTCCACCCTACGGGCGAATCATAAGAGATGAGAATGATGCAATTACAGCTATTATTGAGGAGTTGGATGCTACCCCTGTTCAAAAAGAAATTAGAGAGGTAAATGCTTCAATTTATCTTTTTAAGAATGAGATAGTTTTAGAATTATTAAAAAAAATCAATAATAATAACAAAAAACAAGAATATTATCTTACTGATATTATTGGTATATTAAAAAAAAACAACAAAAGTGTACAAGGCGTAATAGCTGTTAATTATAGAGTCTCCATAGGTATTAACGATAGGTGGGAACTTCAAAAAGCGAGTAATTATTTTAATTTAAAATTAATGAAAGATTTATCCATAAACTCTGGAGTTACATTTCTTAGTCCGAATACAACAACCGTAGAGGTTGATGTTAAAATAGGTAAGGATAGTGTTATTTATCCCTCGACCTATATATCAAGAGGCTCTGTTATAGGCGAAAACTGCAAAATAGGTCCGTTTGTTTATCTTACGAAAAACACAATAATACCCAAAAACAGCAAAGTCAAATATAAAACTGTAAAAAAAAATGGGAATAATAACAAATAAAAAATGATGCAAATTGAAAAAATAAGTTTAAACGATATAGAAAATGAGAATAAGTACCTTCTGTCATTTCCTCTTAATAGCTCTAATTGTAAAATGCTCATAGCGACCTTTCCCTTTACAATCTTTGTTATAATTGATAAAAAGAATAGGATTGTTTTCGGATTTGAATTTATTAAATATTTTATCACATGTGGCAAAGATGAGATAGATGTAATAAAAATTGATGTTGTAGAAAAAGAGGCTTTGGTATACGCCTATAACTATAAGCAAAAGTTTTTCAAGTTCAATACCTATGAAAAATTATACTTTTTACAAAAAATCTTAAAATATCATACCGTTGCTGATATATACAAACTGGTTAATCTGGAATTTAGCGTAAATGATGAATTAATTAAAAATCTCACTCTTTTATTGGATGAGGAATTTACAAAAAATTTAATCAATGATACAATTAATTTAAAAAGTGCATTGCAATTGTGTAGGTGGGCAAGAGATGACAGATTAAGCGTATTGGAACTTTTTAATAGGGTCTCATTTTCCAAAAATTATCAATTAAATATTATAGACATGATTGAGGAAATAATTTTTAAAGAAAAAAACAATGCTAAAATTATTTTTGAACAGTTAGAGTTGTCTAAATTATACGATGAAGAAAAGCCCCAAAGGGATATTTTAGAAAAGATTTTTTCATATAGATATCCGCTCTATGATAAGGAGACAAAACTATGGAATTCAAAAATTAAAGAGTTAAAACTACCTTCAAATATTAAGATTACTCATTCTCCTTTTTTTGAAAAAAAAGATATAGAAATGAGAATCAATATAAAAAATTTAGTAGAGTTACAAACAATAAGTGAAAAACTTCAAACCAAAAGCCAGAGTTAATATTGCAACGGAGAAAGTTTCTTTAATAAATCGTTTTTAAATTTGACAGTTGCATATAAATATGTTAAAAACTTCATTCTGATTTTAAATTAAAGGAGGTCATTATGAAAGTATTACCGTTAGACGACAGGGTCTTAGTTGAGCCTATCGAAGAAGAAGAAAGAGTAGGAGCAATTATTATTCCTGAGACAGCTAAAGAGAAGCCTATAATGGGAACTGTTGTTGCTGTTGGAACAGATGAAGATGTGCAAGAGCTTATAAAAGTGGGAGACAAGGTTATCTTTGGGAAATATGCAGGAGAAGAAGTTAAGGTTGGAGGCAAAAAACAACTTTTAATTTCAAGATCTGATCTTCTCGCTAAGGTTCAGTAAGTACAAGTCCTAAAAAAGTTATGGGGATAGCTTTTTAAGATTTTTAATATGACAATTTACGTTAACATAAAATTTAAAATTAGAAGACAAAATTAAACTGCACAATGAGAGTAAAAATATTTAAGGGTGCTGATTTAGAGGGTAGTATTAATTCGTGGATTGACGAAATGGAAGGTATGTACGTTGATTTTGAAATAATTGAAACAAATCAAACTGCGGGAAAAAACGATTCGATTACAGTTAGTATCTGGTATGAAAATGAATTGGGAGAAATTCCCTTTTTAGATTACGATCAAATGGATAATTGATTATACCGAACTAACAAAAAAATATATTCAAATATTTCAACCGAAAAAAACAGTATTGATTTCTGTCTATTGCCTATGTCGGTGTAATCCTATATAATAAAGTTTGTTTAATTTAGGAGAATATTAATGGGTAAAAAAGAAGGATTTGTAAATCAAATAACAAAGAGATCGGATGATTTTTCAAAATGGTACACAGAGTTAATCAGAAGAGCCGAACTTGCGGATTATTCACCTACAAAAGGTGTTATGGTTATAAGACCGTACGGATTTGAAATATGGGAACATATTAAAGATAATTTAGATAAAATGTTCAAGGAAACCGGACATAAAAATGCATATTTCCCCCTTTTTATTCCCGAGAGTTTTTTAAAAAAAGAGGCTGAACATGTTGAGGGGTTCGCACCGGAAGTTGCATGGGTAACTCATGGTGGTGATAACGAACTCGAAGAAAGACTTGCTATAAGACCTACATCGGAAGCTATAATATGCTATATGTATTCAAAATGGATAACCTCGTGGAGAGATTTACCTGTTTTGATAAATCAATGGGCAAACGTGGTAAGGTGGGAAAAGGTTACAAGACCTTTTTTAAGAACAACCGAGTTTCTATGGCAGGAAGGTCATACCGTTCATAGCAGTGAACAAGAAGCTATGGAAGAGACCTTGAAAATTTTAGATATTTATAAGACATTTGCGGAAGAGTATCTTGCAATTCCTGTTATATCAGGGATGAAATCTGAAAAAGAAAAATTTGCAGGTGCTGTTAAGACATACTGTATCGAAGCTTTAATGCCGGACGGTAAGGCTTTACAGGCAGGAACATCTCACTTTTTGGGACAAAACTTTGCCAAGGCATTTAATATCCGCTTTGAAAATAAAGAACAGGAATTAGAGTATGGTTGGCAAACATCTTGGGGGGTTTCTACAAGGTTGATAGGTGCATTAATAATGTTGCATGGTGATGATTCAGGCTTGATAATACCTCCCAAGGTTGCACCGCTTCATGGTGTTATTATTCCTATTTCAAGAGGAAATTGGAAAGAAACCGTTTTGCCGAAAGCTCAGGAAATTTTTACAAGTTTAAAAAAAGCAGGATTTCGTGTGCAA
>CAYOTE010000085.1:0-9193 GCA_964406785.1 uncultured Clostridia bacterium | reverse complement strand
TAACGGTTCCCGTTGTATTCCATGTAATGGTTTGCAAGGTTCCCGCTCTTTCTACCTCGCCTCCATTGGGACGAATAACAGTTAAAGTATCGCTTGATGCTTGAACGTTAATATTGCCCGATACACCATTTATTGCACCCTGTCTAATCTTAATAAAATATGTACCGGGAGCAACATTACATGGAATTAACAGAGACTGCGGAGAGCTATCTGCAGATACAGCAGAAGCCAAAACATAGCCGCCGGAATTATCTGACTTTCTTAAATTTATTCTTACATTTCCCGATACCCCAACAGATGTCCAGGCTACTGAAATATTACCACCAGCCGTAAAGGTAGCACCCGCAGAAGGTGTATTAACGGTAATGGAGGGGGTAACAACGTTAAAAACACCCGTAACCGCACTAATACCACCCTGCCTTAATTTCAAATAATAAGTCCCAGGACTCACATTACTCGGTATTGTCATATTTTGGGGTGAATTATTGAATAAAACGTTACCCAATACATAACCACCGGATCCATCAGATTTTCTTAGATTTATCCTTATTGTGCCAATCATTCCACCTGTCGTCCAACTCACGGGTATAGTCCCGCCTACACCATAGCTTTTCCCCTCATTATTTGATGTAATTATTATGCCGGGAATTGAAAATACGCCTGATGTACCGGCAATATCATTTTGTCTTATCTTTATAAAATAATGATTAAAATTTATACTATTGGAAACCGTGTAATTAAACGGTGAACTATCATAGGGAACGGACGCAGCAAGAGTATATCCTCCCGAACCATCAGATTTTCTTAAAGACACCCTCACATTACCGGTTATGCCGGTTGAAGACCAGCTTATTGGGATTACAGAGCCTCTCATATATGTTGAACCCGTATTGGGTGATGATACCGTAATACTTGCCGGTGGTGCCGTACTTGAAGTTGCGAGTTTTAACTCTCCGGTGTTTGAACGCCAGACCAGATATGCCGCATTATCGGTTATTGTCATTGCCGGTTTGCTGTATCCATTAATTGACGCATTACTATCCATCGTAAAACGTTGCCATATCGAACCGTTAAAATACGCCACTATAAGTCTTTGAAATCCATTTACACTGCAATTCGGAATTTCTCCGTATGCGACTACAACATTGCCGCTATTATCCGCTACAACTGCCGGCCAAACATCATATTCCCAACAATTATGAACATAGTGCCCGTTGCTCGGATGCCCAACCTCACCAAAGATGTTTGAACCTGCTCTTTTAACATAATAGTCTATCTGTTCCTGAGTAAAGGAGGCAAAGGCATTATGAACATCTCCGTTATCCGCAACGAATAAATCACCAAGAGAGGGTGTCATAGTACCCGGAACCTTGGGAATATATAATGTTGGACTATTATACAAATTGCCTCCGGTCGGACAATATCTATACTCTCCCGGCATTCCCATAGATCTCCATGTGGCATGAAAGCCTCCGTTCCTGTCCGTAAAGGATACCTGCTGACGCCAACCACCGGATCTTATTTTACGCCATGTCCAATGCCCACCAGCCTTACGACCGTAAATGGTGCCTTGACTATTATTCCACTGTTGAGCTATGATATGCACAACTCCACTGGAATCTGCACCTATGGAAGGATAGGCTATGTAATAATGTCCTCCGCCATTTGACCAAACTTGTTGATTTGTCCAAGCTCCACTGGAATTTCTCCATGCATGCCTTAGAGAAGAGCCACGACCGTTTGTGAGAGCAATCCATGTGGTATGGATTTCCAAGCCGTCCGGACGCACTCCTATTCTCGGTCGAGTAAATCTTGTATGTACATTAGTACTGCCTCTTGGAATCAATTCTTGCCCGACAACAGTACCGTTTTCAATTCTTCCGTAATGTAGAATAGGACCATTTAGCCAAATAATATGAACATGCCCCGCATTATCACGTCCAATATCATAACTCGTTCCGTAAATCCCTAAACCTACGGGTGTTTCCCATGTCTGACCAACCAATGGGACCAACATTAAAATCATAAAAAATATCATAAAAACTCTTTTCATCATAAAACTCCTCGGTTAAAAAATGTATAACCATATATATATAGTATAATTCTTCAGATTTTTCAACTAAATTACATATTTTTATAAATAATATTATATGCATATCAACTATGCCAAAAACATCAATTAAATTAAAACAATGATTTTTTACTGCCTATATAAAAAAAAATTATATGTACAGCTCGTATATATAGACTTTTTATGATTTAAAATAATAAGATTTACAGAAACACCACTCTTGTAATAATTAGAACCCGCAACTTTTATACGAGTCCTAATCAATAATTAAAAATATGCCTGACAAACAGGCAAAAATTATAATTTCAGGTTTTAAGATATCTTAATGGTATCTATACTCCGTAATAACCCAACATCCCTCTTCATTCTTTTTAAATATCCACGTATCTTTTTCTTCAACATTACTATACTCTTCGGGATCTCCACCATTCATTACATAAGTACCGGAATTAGCACTACATATATACGCTGTATCTTCGGTAATTCCCTTGCCGAAAGGTTTAATATCAAAGTTAGTGGCATTAGTAAAGTCAAATGTTTCAAAGAGTTCCGTATAGTGAGAGACAGGATCATTCCACTCAGTGCCGTCTTTTTCATTGATTATATGTGCATCAGGAGCAAAAATATCTTTAATAATTGACATATCCTTATAGTTTGCTGCCTGTGCCTCGGCTTCAATCATCTGAACCATTGTTGCGATATCGGTATCTGTCTGATACGGACATTCTTCAGGTGCAACAATACAAGAAACCGTACCGATTGCCAAAAAAGCCACAAGTACAACCAATCCAATATTTTTCAACTCAAAAACCAACTTATTACTCTCTCTTATTTTCATTCTTACCTCCTATTAAAATAAATAACTACCTAAATGATAACATATTTATTTTTTTTTTGATACTTTAGTTTTTTTAATTATTTTTTTCTTTTTGTTCGGACCTTTTTTTTCGCTGTCTTTAATAAGTTTTTTACAATCTTCAAAGCTAAGTGCCGCAGCATCAGTTTCTTTTGGTATTTTATAGTTCTCTTTATTAAAGGCAATATAGGGTCCCCATCTTCCGTTTAGTATCTGTAAATTAACGTCTTCGTCAAAAGTTTTTATTATTTTTTCTCTATCCTTCTTTCTTTTTTCCTCAATAAGCTCTATTGCCCTGTCTAAATCAATTTCCATTGGGTCATCAACGTCCTTCTTTAATGATACAAATTTTGAATCATGTCTGACATAGGGACCAAATCTTCCAATAGCGACCACAACTACCTTATCTTCATATTTACCAAGTTCTCTCGGAAGTTTAAATAAGTCCAGAGCCTCTTCAAGTGTAATAGTCTCAATATGCTGACTGGGCCTTAAACTGGCAAATCTGGGTTTATTGTCGTCGCTTGCTATACCAATTTGTGCAAGCGGTCCGAATTTTCCTATTCTTACTGTAACCGGTTCTCCTGATTTCGGGTCAACACCCAACTTTCTCTCTCCCGTACTTCGCTCTGCCTCACCAAGCGTTTTCTCAACCCTCTTATGAAACGGCTTATAAAATTCATCAATCATTTCATGCCATATAATCTTCGAATCCGCTATCTTATCAAAGTCCTCTTCAACCTTTGCCGTAAAATTATAATTCATTACATTTATAAAATATTCGGACAGAAAATCAGTAGTAACCATACCAATATCGGTAGGAAAAAGTTTCATCTTCTCGGCACCGTAAATTTCTTTCTTTTCAATACTTGTAATTTTATCGTCTTTTAAACTTATAATTCTATATAATCTTTCATTACCGTCCCTGTTTTCTTTAACAATATAACCTCTCTTCTGAACAGTTGAAATGGTTGGTGCATATGTTGAAGGTCTTCCAATACCAAGTTCTTCAAGCTTTTTAACAAGTGATGCCTCCGTAAATCTTGCAGAATGTCTTGTAAATCTCTCCGTTGCCGTTATTTTAGACATATCCAATTTATCATCAACCTTTAATCTTGGTAATAAGCCTCTCTCTTCAAGAGCATTTTCATCATCCGTTGATTCAAGATATACCTTTAAAAAACCGTCAAATTCCAAAACTTCGCCATTCGCATAGAACTTCCTGTCAGACTTAGATATGTTTATCTCAACCTTAGTTTTTTTCAGCCTTGCATCACTCATTTGGGAGGCTATTGTCCGCTTCCAAATAAGTTGATATAGACGTTTCTCATCATTACTCCCACTAACCACGGGATTGTCAAGATAAGACGGTCTTATTGCCTCATGTGCCTCTTGTGCACCCTTAGATTTTGTTCTAAACCTTCTTGGATTCGAATATTCCTTGCCGTAGGTTTCAATTATACTTTTTTTTGCCGCTGCAATTGCAAGCTCTGAGATATTTAATGAATCGGTCCTCATATAGGTTATCTTTCCTGCCTCATAGAGCTTTTGTGCCACAAGCATTGTTTTTGCCACCGAAAAACTCAATTTTCTTGACGCTTCCTGTTGTAATGTTGATGTTGTAAATGGGGGCGACGGACTTTTTTTAGACGGCTTGACATTGATATTTGCAACTTTAAATTCAGAATTTTTACACTGTTCCAAGAACTCTTTTATCTCGTCCTCATCCTTAATCTTATCGTTTAACTCTGCTGTAAGTCTGTCATTATGAACAGTTTTAAAATCTCCCGCTACCTTAAAAAAAGCCGAAGGTTTGAATTTTATTATATCTCTTTCCTTCTCAACTATAAGCTTTACCGCAACAGATTGAACTCTTCCTGCTGATAATTTTGGTTTTATTTTTCGCCATAATAGGGGAGAAAGTTCAAATCCTACCAACCTGTCTAATATACGTCTTGCCGTTTGAGCATTGACTACAGCCTGATCAATATTTCGGGGATTTGCCACCGCATCGAGAACTGCTTTTTTAGTTATTTCATGAAATACAATTCTCTTTGTTTTTTCAGTATCAAGCTTTAAGACCTCGGCAAGATGCCAGGCAATCGCCTCTCCTTCTCTGTCTTCGTCAGTTGCCAGCCATACGGTTGACGCCTGCTTGACTGCCTTCTTTAATTCTGCAACAACTTTCTTTTTTTCAGCAGATATTATATACTTCGGTTCATAATTATTATCTTTATCAATTCCAAAATTTTTTTTTTCCAAGTCTCTTATATGACCAAAACTGGATTTTACAACAAACCCCTTACCAAGAAATTTCTCTAATGTCTTTGCCTTTGCAGGCGACTCAACAATTACTAAATTTTCGATTTTACTACCTCCAAAATCAATTAGCACTCACGACCAACTATCCGATTGTATAAAAAAGTAAAGTAAAAGTAAAGTCCTAAATTTTCTATCAAAATTTGCTGCAATACCTAATACTCTCATTTTAAATGCATTAGGCTCAATTTATTTATTAGCTTAATTCAATCACTTAACTTGTTATAACGTGCATCTTGGATATTTTACCACATTTTATTGATTTAATGTTTTTGTAAACTCATATAGCTCTTTTATCTTCGCAGAAAGTATTTTGAATTGTCCAAGATTTAGCTGTTGCTTTCTATCACTCAATGCCTGCTTAGGATTATTATGAACCTCAATCATTAAGCCGTCAACACCTGATGCAATTGCGGCAAAACTCATTGGTTTGACTATACTTTGATTACCTGTGCCATGTGACGGGTCAACAATAATAGGTAGGTTTGTCAACGATTTTATAATCGGGATACTATTCAAATCAAGCGTTCTATTATACTCCCAATCAAAGGTACGAATACCCCTTTCACATAATATAACCTTTTTATTGCCACCCAATAGAATATATTCCGCTGCGTTTAGCCACTCATTTACCGTACTATTCATCCCTCTCTTAAGCAATACGGGTTTATCAATTTTTCCTATTTCTTTGAGTAAAGAATAATTTTGCATATTCCTTGAACCAATTTGTAGTATATCCGCATATTCATTTACAAGTTCAATATCTCTTACATCCATAACTTCTGTGATAATAGGCAAGCCGGTTTCTTCACTCGCAGTTTTCAAAATTTTTAAGCCAAGTTTACCCAATCCTTGAAAATCGTAGGGAGACGTTCTCGGTTTAAATACACCACCTCTTAAAATATTAGCACCAACTTCTTTAACAGCTCTTGCTATTTCCAAAGTTTGGTTTTCACTTTCAACACTACAGGGACCGGCAATGAGAACAAAGTCCTTACCTATATCAATATCATTAACAGGTATTACAAAATCATTCTCAATATTTAGTACTAAATTTAATTTATTTTTCATAACATTTTATTCTACTCAAAGCATTCTACTCAAAGCAGAATTATACAATAAAAAACATTCAAATTCAATTTAACTCCGATGCGCTGGTTTTTTTGAAAATTTCTCTCGAAAATTTCTTCAACCTGAAATTTCAATCAAAATTGTAGAGAAATGTTCAAGAAGTCTATTATAACAAGTTAGGCAATTGAGACAGATGAAACATAGTTTCACTATTTTGAAATGAAGATGATTGAGCTTAACGCAGTTAGAATGGGCTTATTGGGTATTGCAGTAGATTTTGATTAAAAATTCAGGTTTTTATTGTATTTTTTTTTATTTAAGATTATAATAATTTATTGTGATTTAATTATGATTTGTTACAATTTATTGGAGGTACTTATGAAAAAAAAGATTATTATGGTTCTTTTATTGTTTGTTTCCCTATTGTTTATTAATGATTGCAAGAGTTCGTCTATTGCCTTTGATGTTAATGGGAATTGGGAGATTACAATAACCTATCCCAGTGGTTCGCAAGTTGTTGTCAATATTACCTTTTCAGGCTCTACCATATCCGGTGACGTTTATGTGGATGGAGTTGAGGCAGGTACATATAGTCTTAACGATAAGGCGATAACTTTTAACTATCAACTTATTAGCAATGCCATTACCTATTATTACGACTACACGGGCAATGCAAAATCAGACGATGAGATGGAAGGCGATATGAGTTACTCCTACGAAAACCCCAAATCCACATCATCAGACATAAGCAAACCGATGATAAAAGTACCTGTATCCAAGGGAACGTGGGTAGGTAAAAAAAGAAAATAAGGGTATAAGATAATTAAAAAAACTCTAATTATTTTTATTCAACTTCTTCTCTTTATCGGCGTTGTAATTGCTACCGATAATCACTCTAATATCGATAGTATTAGTAAGCGAGCCGGTAAACAGTATAATGCAAAAAATTATGAGGAGGCTATAAAGTTAGGTAAAAGGGCATTAATCTTAGCCGAAAAAGCCCAATACTCTAAAGGTGTTTTGCAAGCTCAAATTAATATTGCCGACTCTCTTTTTGCAATAGAGAAGTATGAAAAATCTTTGAGCCACTATCGACAGGCTCTGATAATAGCAAAAGACATAGGAGATTTACAAACACAAGCTTCAATATATAAGGACATTGGTACTTGTGAAAAGAACTCTTCAAAATATGATGATAGCCTAAAAGCCTTTAAAAGAGCATTAAACATATATTCAAAACTTAATAATGAGCTTGAGAAAGCCGATACGGAGTATCAGATAGGCGTTATATATAAGGAGCAGAATAAGACCGCATCTGCGTTAAATATATTTTACAGGGTTTCGTCGGTGTTTGAAAAAAACAATAAGACCCAATACCTCGTAACCGTATTAAATACCATTGGAGAAATACTCAGAAACGAACATCGTTATAAGGAGGCTCTAATATACTTAAAGAGAGCCAAGGAATATACAAGACAAAAAAAATTTAATGATTTAAGAGCTGACTCTCTTATTCTTCTTGCCGGAGTATATGAAGAGACTAAGGCTTATGAGAAATCGGAGAATCATTATATAGAGGCTATTAAAATCCTTGAAGAGATGGGAGATAATTACAGGCTTGCGACTGCATTTAATAATCTTGGAGAACTTTATAGAAAGACGAATAAATTGGAAGAGGCTTATGATTATTATCTGAAGGCGTTAAAACTATACAGGAGATTTGACTATAAATGGGGTATATCAGCTACCCTTGCAAATATGGCAAATATTTTAATAAGGCAATCCAAGCCCGAAAAGGCATTGAAGTATCTTAGAGAGGCAAAAGAAATTGCCGATACAAAAAATATTCCTCAATTAAAGAGATTTATCTATAAGAGCTTTTCAAGGGCTTATGAGGTAAAAAAAGACAGCGATAAGGCATTATATTATTATAAGTTGTATATAAAGATTAATAATGAGATATTAAATACGGAGAGAATATCAAAGTTTGCCGAGATGCAAACAAAGTACGAATCGGAAAAAAAAGACAAGGAACTCATAATATCAAGGTTAAGGCTTAATAAACAAAATCTTATTTCAAAAATTTTTTTTGGAGGATTTATCTTTGTTCTCTTCGTTGTCTTTCTTGTTTACAGCAGGTATAGGATAAAAAAGAAAGCCAATACCGAATTATCCATAATAAATGCAGACTTGAATACTGCAAAAAAACTTATTGAAAGAAAGAACAGCCATATCTTAGACAGTATAGTGTATGCAAAGAGAATACAAAATGCTATTTTACCCACGGATAAAGAGATGGGCAAGAGTTTAAAAAACTTTTTTATCTTATACAAGCCAAAGGATATAGTATCCGGTGATTTTTATTGGCTGTTTGAGAATGATAAAAAGCTCATTCTCTCGGTAATAGACTGTACTGGACATGGTGTACCCGGTGCCCTAATGTCTATTATGGGTAATTCTCTCTTAAATGAAATTATTGTTGAGAGAGACCTGTTTAAGCCTGATGAAATTTTATCCGAATTGAATAGAGGAATAATAGAGTCTTTTAAAAATTCAGAAGATAAAGATTTAAAAATTAAAGACGGAATGGATGTTTGCCTCCTATGTAGGGATAAGATTAATTCAAAAACATATTACGCAGGAGCAAGAAGACCCTTATTTGTCGTAAAAGGTAATAAGAAATTATTGGAGTATAAGGGCGTAAGAAGGTCAATCGGAGAATTAAAAAGAAAGAAGAATAAGGTATTTACTGCCGAAGAAATTAATATTGAAAGAGGAGATATGGTTTATCTCACAAGTGACGGTTTTGTTGATCAGTCGGATATAGGGGGAAAGAAAATCGGCTCAAAGCGTTTTAGAGAAATAATAGTAAAAAT
>CAYOTE010000084.1:0-9294 GCA_964406785.1 uncultured Clostridia bacterium | reverse complement strand
AGAGATGATTAATTATCAAAATATTGCTAAAAAATGTGGTGTAAGCGGTCCTACTATAAAAGAATATTTCCAAATACTTGAAAGTACTCTAATAGGAAGATTTATTCCTGTTTTTAGAAAACAAATCAAGCGAAGATTGGTTAGTGCATCACGTTTTGTGTTTTTTGACATGGGTGTTGTAAATCTACTTACAAGAAGAGGAACAATACATATTGGCTCAGCATTGTTTGGCAAAGCTTTTGAACATTTTATAACATTAGAAATAATTACTAAGACAGAATATATAACAAAAAATATTATCCTGAAATTTCCATCCGAATTGTAGTGAAATGCTCAAGAAGTCTATTATAACGTAAGCGATTGAGACAAATGAGACTGTGCACTATTTTGCAATGAAGACGATTGGGCTTTGTACTTGCAAAAAAACTGTTTTTTGGTGATAATGTAGCTTGAAAAAGTGTAATAGGATATCTTACGGAGAGTATAATCCCGAAACTGTTATCACCAGAAAATATTATTTTGTTGATAATAATGAGTATATAAAAATCCTACGGAGCTTAAGAATTATGAGATTGGTTACAGCATCAAGTTTATTGGTGTAGCGTTAATAGTAAAAGAGAGAGTAGATATTAAGTTAATTATTAATAGGTTATTAACGTATTATTAACAGAAATATTTAATAAATAAATTTATTGGAGCGTAAAATGAAAAAAACGGTAAGTAAGCAGTATAAACCTAAGAATAAAATAAGAATAGTAACGGCAGCCTCTCTCTTTGACGGGCATGATGCTTCAATAAATATTATGAGAAGGCTTATACAATCTTACGGATGTGAGATAATTCATCTTGGGCATAATAGGTCCGTTAAAGAAATTGTTGACTGTGCAATATCGGAAGATGCAAATGCAATAGCGGTAACATCCTATCAGGGCGGTCATTTGGAATATTTAAAATATACATACGATCTTTTAAAGGAAAAGGGTTGCGAGCACATTAAAATATTTGCAGGTGGCGGAGGCGTTATTTTACCTAATGAGATTAAAGAGTTGGAAGCTTACGGAATTGCGAGAATTTACTCACCGGATGACGGGAGAAACCTTGGCTTATTCGGTATGATTGAAGATCTCTTACAGCGTTGTGATTATCCTACCGGTAAAGATTTAAGTGATAATGAAATAGATAAAGCCGTGTTCGGGAATTTTTTTTCAATTGCAAAATCTATATCCGCTATAGAAAACTATCCTGAAAATAAGAATGAAATTTTGAGCAAGTTTAAGAACTTCAAGAGTGACAAAAACATTCCCGTTATTGGAATTACAGGCACAGGCGGTGCAGGGAAATCGTCAATTGTTGATGAATTTATAAGCCGATACTTACAGGCATTTGACAAGAAAACAGTTGGGATTCTTTCCGTTGACCCAACTAAGAAAAAAACCGGTGGTGCATTTCTCGGAGACAGAATAAGAATGAATGCAATCAATAATGACAGGGTTTATATGCGTTCATTGGCAACAAGAAGAGCAAATCTTGCACTATCCGAAAATATAGCAGGCTCAATAGATATATTAAAGGCTGCAAAATTTGACCTTATTATTTTAGAAACATCAGGCATTGGACAATCCGACTCGGAGATAACTGAATTCGCAGACATATCAATATATGTAATGACTCCCGAATACGGAGCGGGAACTCAGCTTGAAAAAATTGATATGCTTGACTTTGCAAATATTGTAATCATCAATAAATTTGATAAGCGTGGAGCACTTGATGCCATAAGAGATGTAAAAAAGCAGTATAAGAGGAATAATAATTTATGGGAAGTTGCTGACGACAAGCTTCCCGTATTCGGTACAATAGCTTCAAAATTTAACGATATAGGTATGAATACATTCTTTAACGAGGTAATAAAGAAGATAAATTTTGAAAAAGATATAAGTAAAGATTATAATATTAATAAACTTACAACCAATAAGGAAAGAACCTTTATAATTCCTCCGAAAAGGTATAGGTATCTTGCCGAAATTGCAGAAACTATTAGAAAGGACAGAGCGTGGGTTGAAGAACAGGCTAAATATGCAGACAATCTTTTTAGCATAAATAATTCAATAAATCTTATTGAGAATGACGATGATTTAAAAAATAAATTGAATGATTTACTTAAGGAATATGAAGAAAAGCTCAGTAATGATAATAAAAAAATATTGAATAATTGGGAAAATTGCAAACAGGAATATAAGAACGATTTCTTCGTATTTAAGATTAGAGATAAAGAAATAAGAATAAAAACAACAACGGAGAGCCTGTGTTACACAAAAATACCAAAAATAAGTATGCCGAGATACAGTAGTTGGGGTGATATTCTTAAGTGGAATCTCTTAGAAAATGTTCCGGGGAAATATCCCTATACTGCCGGTGTCTTTCCATTCAAAAGAGAGGGTGAAGACCCGACTCGTATGTTTGCAGGAGAAGGCGGACCGGAAAGGACAAACAGACGATTTCACTATGTTTCAATGGGATTACCGGCAAAGAGACTTTCAACCGCATTTGACTCGGTAACACTTTACGGAGCAGACCCCGATGTACGTCCTGACATATACGGTAAGATAGGCAATGCAGGTGTATCAATTGCCTGTCTTGATGATGCAAAGAAGCTCTACTCGGGTTTTAAACTAACAGATACAAAAACTTCCGTATCAATGACAATTAACGGTCCGGCTCCAATAATGGTAGGCTATTTCTTAAATGCCGCAATTGATCAGGAATGTGAAATTTATATCAAGGAACACAAGTTACAAGTTGAAGTTGAAAAGAAAATAAATAAACTTTATAAAGATAGGGGAGTAATAAGACCTAAATATCAGGGAAATCTACCAAAGGGAAATAACGGTCTTGGCTTGATGCTACTCGGAGTTACAGGCGATAAGGTTCTCCCCTTAGATGTATATAATAAAATTAAAATAGAAACTCTTTCCAAGGTTAGAGGAACTGTGCAGGCAGATATCTTAAAAGAGGATCAGGCTCAAAATACCTGTATATTTTCGACTGAATTCGCATTGAAAATGATGGGAGATATTCAACAATTTTTTATCGACAATAATGTTAGAAATTTCTATTCGGTATCAATCTCGGGATATCATATTGCCGAAGCCGGAGCAAATCCCATAACTCAGCTTGCACTTACACTGTCTAACGGATTTACCTTTGTTGAATATTACCTTTCAAGAGGTATGGATATAAATGACTTTGCACCGAATCTTTCATTTTTCTTTTCAAATGGTATTGATCCCGAATATGCGGTTATTGGAAGAGTTGCAAGACGAATATGGGCAAAGACAATGAAATTAAAGTATAAGGGTAATTCAAGAGCTCAAAAATTAAAATATCATATCCAAACATCAGGACGTTCCCTACATTCACAGGAAATCGGGTTTAATGATATACGAACTACCCTTCAGGCACTTTACGCTATCTACGATAATTGCAATTCACTCCATACAAACGCCTATGATGAGGCAATTACGACACCAACCGAAGAATCTGTCAGACGTGCAATGGCAATTCAATTAATTATCAATCACGAGTTGGGGCTTGCAAAAAACCAAAATCCTCTTCAAGGCTCATTTATTATTGAAGAATTGACAGAGCTTGTAGAAGAGGCAGTTATGATTGAATTTGAAAGAATCTCAGAAAGAGGCGGTGTTCTTGGAGCCATGGAAACAAATTATCAACGTGGTAAAATACAAGAAGAATCACTATATTACGAACAATTAAAAAATAGTGGGGAATATCCTATTATGGGAGTAAATACATTTCTCTCAAGTGAAGGCTCTCCTACGGTTATACCCGATGAAGTCATCAGAGCAACAGAAGAAGAAAAGCAATATCAGATAGATATGTTAAAAGAGTTACACAAGATGAATAAGGACTCGGTAAATAATATACTAAAAGAGCTCAAAGATACGGCTATTAATAATGAGAATGTTTTCGAAAAGCTTATTGAAGTTTCAAAGCACTGTTCAATAGGTCAGATAACAAATGCTCTTTTTAATATCGGAGGACAATACAGAAGAAATATGTAAAAAAACTATTTAAAGGATACACCCGAACTAACCTTTCTGCAATATTATTATTTTTGCCTATTAAATTTAGATTATATTATTTTTTACTGCTCTCTAAAAATTCTTTTTTTAAATATAAGTGCATATTTTTATTAGGTTCCTCTTTATCAGGGTTCCCAAGGTATTTATAAGCGTTATCCTCTTCATTTGCAAGAATTGAATGACAGACAGTACAATCGTAGGATATGTGTTCGCCCTTCTCATCAATAAGATTTTCGTTATGACATCTAAAACATCCTTTGCCCTGTCTATGTCCAAGATAATTCGGATATGTTCCCCATTCTACGTTCATATACGGATGAATGTTTTTACGGTAAATATTCTTTGCAATCTCTATTGCCTGTCCTATGTCCTTTTGAGCACCAAGGGTACTTTTGCTGTAATTTCTCATATAAAAATTTCGAATATGAATATCTATTCCTTTAAAACCTGCCTCTCTATTAACATAATTTTTGGTAATAGCTGAAAGCATCTCTCTTTTTATATAAGGCAATTTCCTATCAATAAGACCTTTTGATATTTTATCATCAACAGCAAACGACGGATCTTCGTATATGTGAGTGGCTCTATTATGGCAATCAACGCAATCCATTATTCTATTTTCAGCTTTTTCAGACTTATTCAAATGGTTTTTTAATCTTTGATTGACGTAATGCTTATATGTTCCGTTATCCTGTTTAACGTCAATCTTAATTATATCGTTTCGAAGATTGTCAACGGATGTGTATCTAACTTCGTTATTATTAGCAATATGCCAATGTATTCCTGATTTACCGACTCTATTACCCGTATCAATTTTCAAACTAAGAGTAGTAAACTTAGGTGTGCTATTTATATCCGTTTTATATCTTATCATGGTTTTGATTCTATTTCCGTAAAACTTCTCCGGCCAATGACATTTTTCGCATGTCTCACGTGAAGGTCTTAATTGATGCACCGGTGTAGGGACAGGCTTGCTATACTTATTAGATACAGCAAGAATCATCTGTCGCAAACCGCTTAATTTTGATTCTATCAAGGCTTGTACACCTTCACCAACATGACATTGAACACACCTAACCTTTGAATGCGGAGATTCCTGATATGTTGCCCATTCAGGTCCCATTACGCTATGACAGGCAGTACCGCAAAAATTTGGTGTTTCCATAAAAGACAGGGTTCTAAAGCCTGCAAAACTGATAAAAAGTATATTTATAATAGTAAATACTGCAATTGTAATAAACACCTTGGAACCAAAAAAGCGTTCTCTCGTATTACTCTCGTCAAAGCGTTCGGATAATAACTCCTTGGTTGATTTACCTCTTGATTTAATATATTTTATCCAGGCAAAGGGTATGAGTAATAGCCCGATAATAAACAAGGTAGGAAATAGAAGATAAATAACTAATCCGACATAGGCATTTGTTAAGATTCCGAACAACCTGAGTGATTCAAAAATTATAAAAGAAACAAATGAGGATGTAGTTAAGACAACCCCAATCTGTCCAATTCGGTTGACGGAAATACCTCTAATAAAATTGACATATTTCCTATACATACTTACCCACTACTTATTTGTACTTTTGTTAAACATACTACCATAAATTTTTTGAAACTCACCTGATTTTATTGCAGACTTAATTTCTCCTTTAGGAGTATTAATCCATTTATGCATAGGTGTTTTCAGAAGTTCATCTATATATTTATCAAGATCCGGATCATGAAATTTTCTTGCTTCAGGTAGGAATTTAAAATAAAAATGTTGCCCAACCTCATATATCCCGTGCCACCATGTGTAATCCGGTCCGCTCATTGCAGCACCGTGACGTGCCCTTCTTCCTTCATGATGCCATATTTCCCAAAATATCCATTCGATTTTATTGCCGAATAAGCCCTTGTTTTTTAATAACTTTTTATCAGCGATAATCTTCATGATTTTAACGGAAGGTTTGGCAAATTTTTCATTATAAAGATTTACAAGCGAATCAAACTGGTAATAATGACTGTCAATAAAGGTTTGACTATGACATGTAATACAGGCGTTTTGCATATTTTTTCGCTTTTCTTTCCAGTGTTCCTGCTTTTTTGAAACCTTAGGTCTCAAAGTCCAAGATAATCTGTCTCCGACATCATGAGTTACACCCTTGGTCGGATTAGCCGACATATGACAACTTGCACATGTAGGTGCAACAAAATAATCATGACCGACTATCCACCTGTCAGATTTTAAATTCATTACGTCCTTTTGAGTAAAATATGTATTACCGTGTTTTGATTCTTCATAAATTTCCTTCTGAGGATGATCCGGTCCGAGATGACATTTGCCACAAGCTTCGGGTTGTCTTGCCTGAGCTTTTGAAAAAGTATGTCTCGTATGACAAACGGTACAGGAACCGAGTGAACCGTCAGGATTAATTCTTCCTACACCTGAATTTGTCCAACTCTTCATTGAAAGTTTATTTGGAGATTTAGGATCTATTATGACCTTACCTCCATGACAGTTTTCGCATCCGGTAATTGCAACAGGTTCGCCACCAACTGCATGAGCAAGATAGGCATCAAGCGATGCAAGGATTTTTCCTGCCGAAGCATGATGTGATTTCATTGTCTGTTCAGCTTCCTTTTGATGACATTTTGAACAATCTTTGGGAGTAACTAAGGTCGCAATATAAGTACCTTCGTGCTTAAAAGCATCATTCTCGCCCTTTTTTGCTCCATGACAATCAAGACAGGTTACATTATGTTTTGCATGTCCTGACATAAACCATTGATTATAAATACCCGGTGATTTTTCCTTATGACAAGTCATACATTTACCCGCAGTCACACTATCATTCGATGATTTTGTAAAACTATAACCTAAAACAAGTAAAACAAATAAAGATAAATAAAATAACTTTTTCATGCTCCCCCCCGTTTGCCGTGAAACTGTCATACTCCAAAAAAAACAATTCGGCAATCCTATTATATTTACTAAAAAATATAATGTCAAGAAAAAAACATAAAATTTTAATCAAAATCTACTGCAATACCCAATAAGCCCATTCTAACTGCGTTAAGTTCAATCGTCTTTATTTCAAAATAGTATAACTATGTTTAATTCGTCTTAAACCACATGAGCGTATGGTACAAACATCTTGGGTTTTGTAACCGATGAAGTCATTGAAATCTCGGTATCAAAACACAATGATTATTGTAATATGTTGGAAGTGAAAAAAATTAAAAAGATTGGTCTATTTGCTTGACAATAAACTTCTAATGAGCGTGCCAGTTATTGGTTTTTAAATTAGAAATTTTTTCTTGGAAATGTTTTGGCAATTCACATCGAATTAATAGTTCTTCGCCCGTTATAGGATGTGTGAAATTTATTTTTGAAGCATGGAGATACATATGAGCATCGTTATCTCTTTTACCGTATGTTTTGTCTCCGACAATAGGTGTCTTTTGATGTGCCATATGGACTCTGAGTTGATGAGTTCTTCCTGTTTGCGGATATAACTCTAATATGGAGAATTTATTATAGTTGTTTAAAAGTTTATAATCCGTAACGGCAGTTCTTGCACCTTCGTCTTCGGAGACTGTAAATTTTGTTTTATTTTTTTTGCTTCTGTCAATGGGAAGGTCTATTGTTCCGTTAATAAATCTTGGCTTACCGTGAATAATTGCGGTATATGTCTTGTGTATATTTCTGTTTTTAAAATCTTGTTGTAATAAAGCCATAGTATTTTGATTTTTTGCAAGAAGCAATATACCTGTTGTGTCTTTATCTAATCTATGAACTATACCCGGTCTGTCTGAATTTGGGATATTTTTAATTTCAGGATAGTAATACATAAATATATCTAAGATTGTTTCTTTTCTTATTCCGCTTCCGGGATGGACGGTTATTCCTGCCGGTTTGTCTATAATGAGCATATTATCATCCTCATAAAGCTTTACCAGCTCAACGGTTGGAGTGTAGTCTATACTAAATTCTTGCTTTTCAGCAATTATTATTTCAATTAAATCATTTTTTTCAACCGGATGATTTTTTTTTACTATTATTTCGTCGTTAATTAAAACCTTACCATTAGATATTATCTTTGATATTTCAGAACGTGAAAGTTCCGTAATACTACTTGTTAAAAAGACATCTAATCTCTTATGATATTCTTTTGCTTTAAATTTTGTTTTTTTTTCCACTTTTTTTCTTTGTTATAATAAATAATACTATTGATAGAATAAAGCCTATAATACTAATGAATTGAGATGTAGATATACTGGATAGGGGATGAGTTAAGCCACCTATCAAATAACCTCTATCAGCATCACCTCTGAAATATTCTACGAAGAATCTTATTACAGAGTAGTTGAATATATACAGTATAAATATTTGTCCGTCGAATTTATTTCTTTTATACTTGTAAATTAAGAACAAGACTATGAAATTTGCAAGATTAAGAAATGCCTCAAAAAGTTGAACCGGATATCTTGGTAATAGTTGGTCAGCATGAGGAATTAGAGCGTTGGTCTTTGGGAAAGTTACGGCGACCTTGCAAGTCTTTGTAACAGCACCGTAACAACAACCTGCTGAATAACATCCGAGTCTGCCAAAGAAATGCCCGAGTGCAATGGTTGGTGCTACTATATCACCTACGATTTTAAAATCCAATTGATGCTTTCTAATAAACCAGATGGCAAATAAACCACCAAATATTATTCCGCCATAGAAAACTCCGCCTTCAAAAAGAATGTTTTTGAAATTTCTCAAACTACTGAAATAAAAATCTGTATTTTGTAGAACAAGAAAGAGTTTAGAACCGAGAAGTCCCGAGATAAGAGTGTAGAACATAAAATCGGAAAAAACTTTAATATCAAGTTCTTTCTTTTTTGCAAAATGAATGCTTAAAACAATGGCAATTAATACACCCGTTGCCAATAAAAACCCATAAGTCGGTATGGTTACTGGTCCTATTTTTAATAGTACTGGAAACATTTTTTCCCCTTAATTAATTACAGCTGTTGACATTTCCCTTTCCAAATTGAAAGAACAAGTACAAAAACACCTATTGAAATAAAACTGTCCGCTACATTAAATACCGGCCAATGATACTTAATTATGATAAATTCGATAAAATCAACAACAAAACCCTGATATATTCTGTCTAAAATATTACCCAAAGCACCGCCCAAAACAAATGAAAGTCCTAATAACTCA
>CAYOTE010000083.1:0-9327 GCA_964406785.1 uncultured Clostridia bacterium | reverse complement strand
ATTTCTCTTTGATCTGGTGGCCCAAATAAAATATATGTTCTACCTCTATCGGATAACCAACCGTTTCTACCAGAGCTATTAAATAATTTATTTGCCTCTTTAATTCTTCTATAATACTTGTCCTTATACTCGTTTTCTTCAGTTTCAGGAGTTGGATCTCTCATTTTCCAAAATTTTTTTATAAAAGTATTTCTTTGGGATTTATCTAAGTTTACAAAATTTTTTTTTTCTTTTTTTGAAATTATATACTGCACAGATATAATAAATTGTTTATGAATTTCAGGCAAGCTATTAACCGTTTTTTGATATTTGCTGACACAGGATATATTAGGTAAAATATAGGTTATAATTAATATATTAAAAAAACAAATTTTAAAAATATTCTTATTTTGCACTTTTAATACCCCTTAATTTATTAATCACTTTCTTTATTTTGGGTTGATTAGACTGTCTTTTTAATGATTGCTTTAATGAAGATATGGCGGATGCTACATTGCCCAAACGTATGTAAGACTCTCCAAGCATATTTAATACCTCGACATTGTCACCATAATGCTTTATATATTCTGTGAGTAATGCAATAGCTTTTTTATGTTTTTTTAAAACAAAAGCAAGCTTTGATGATAGTAATAAAAACTTATTTCTATGTTTAGTTTTTAGTAGTGGAGTTAAAGCTATATTAGCCATTTTATACTTTTTTAGTTTAATTAAATTATTAATATAGTCTATAGCAAAATCCAATGATGAAGGTTGCAAGGATAATGCTTTTTGAAAGTATTTAAGTGATTTATTAAGTTTATTTATATTAACAAATTGTTTGCCGAGTATATTATTAATGACTGCATTTGCTATTTTTTTTGAGGAGACCGGCGTGGACATTACCCAGGGGCGGAGTATATTAGTTATTCCAATATAAAATTCTGTTTTTTTTTGGCTTAGTATTTTTCCTGATGTATCTTTTAGCATAACCCTTATTGTGTAAAAGTCTGCCGGTATTTTTTGTAATGAGAATGATTTAAAAAAATTGATACTTTGGTTTTCTGTATTTAACGATCTTGTATTTTTAAAAACTATTTTTTTTGTTTTTAAATTAATAATGGAATATTGTAAGGTAGTATTTTTAACTATATTTTTTGATAATCCAGTAATTTGTATATATACAAACATTGTGTCTAACGGATTAAAATCATTTTTCGCTGAGGGTACAATTTGTTTATTATCAAAAACGAATGGTTTTAGATTATGTTTTTTTTTACTCACATCGATAAGTTTATTTCCTATTATGAGAGACGTTATTTTAGGACTTGAACACTTATCTGGTATAATTACCTTGCCTTTAATTGAAGTAAATTCCTTTCCTGCAATATTCATCAATAAAAAATTATATCTGTATTTGCCCGTTAACAAGGGAAACATATCTTGAAAACTAAAAGCTTTTTTTTGAATGGTATTCAATTTGTCAATGTTGAGTTTTATTGGTATTGTCTTTGAATATTTGTAAATATTTTTATTGTTTTTGTCGTATATATTTCCATATATTTTGATTATTGAATAAAGTTGTGAATCTGTCTTTTCAAGGGTTAGTTTTTTAGGTTCAATGAGGAGATGCAAAAAGCCATACTCCTTATTACTGTATATTCCCTTAATCATTGAATAACTTTTAATATAGTTTTCCATATGGTTAATGTGGACAGTCCCTTTAAAATTAAGGAAAGTTTTTGCATAATTATCATAAGAGTCATCATACGGTATTTTAGGTATTTTTGAATATAATAATAGTGCGGCACTCATAGAAGGACTTGTCGTTTGAGAACTCTCTTCGGGTAATAGCGTTAAAGAAATATTTGCAACTTCATGTTCAATATTGTACAACTCAAGGTATGCTCTGTTATGATCATTCCTGTCTCCTCTATAATTTGTAAGAAGAGATGCCGGACCGTCTTGGACGGGATTATATAGTCTGTACTCACCACCAACATTCGGTCTAAAAAATACTATATTAAACGCATTTGGTATTCCTCTTATGCCTAAGTTTGAATAGAACCAGATAATTGTCGGATAAATACCCGTTGAGTTTAAAAAGCGAGTAACCTGTTTTGGTTTTCCGAGTAATATGTATATACGTCCCGTTTCGCTTCTCCAACCCGGTCCAGGTGCTTCCTTACCATAATGTTTATTTGCATACCTAATTCTCTTATAATGCTCAATCTTGTACTCGTTCTCTACTGTGTTGGGATTTGGGTCTCTTTGTTTCCAAAATATTTCAATAAATTTTTCTCTTTCAGCTTCGGTTTTCAACTGTAAAAAGGTATCTTTTTCTGTTGGTGATATGATATACACAACATCTCTTGTTAGCCATAATCTTGACTTTAACGGTAAATTCTTTATCTTTATTTTTGCATCAATTACTGAGAAAAACAGAACAATAGAAATAATTAAAAATATCTTTTTCATATAATCTCCTAAGACTCTATACTATCACATACTAAAATGTGTTTCAAGGTATTATAAAACTGGATTTTTTATCTGAACTTTTCATAAAAATTGTAACGAAATACTGTGAAAAAACATTTATCAATAGACAAGAAGATTGAATCAAATAAAAAAATTTAAAAAAAAAAGCCACTCTATGCGAGTGGCTCTTTTTTTAAATCTGTATAATCCTAACTAAATTAGAAGGATAATTTAACACCCAATCTTGCTGATATAGGTCTTGTGTAGTTAAACTGCATTTTAAATAAAGGATCTAGCTTAGCTGAAGCCGGATAATCCCAATTCTTTGATAATACCTGAGCATCTGTTATAGGTAAACTACCTTGATTCTTAACAGGATAAATTCTCTGAGCTATCTTAAAATTGAATATATTTGTTACATTAATACTAAATGATAGATTTGTTTTACCTAACTTTAAATTGTATTCAGCTAACATATCTACATTATAATATGTTGGTGTTCTTCCTAAATTACCTCTATTAAAGGGGTATATTGGAAGTGCAAGTACCCACTCCTCTGTTACAGGTGTTCCGCTCATTATAACAGCGGTCGTACCTAAGGTTAATCCGAATGGGAATAAATAAGAACCACTAAATTTTAAGGTATGAGGCCTATCCGTAGCAAGGGGACCGTCTATCTTATTAAGGTTCTTATCAAATGCTGCATACCATAAGTCAAAGTATCTTGCAACATTCGGATCGTTTCTTCCTGGTTCATCGGATGTAGCCAATCCTGAATAGTTTCCACTCAAATGACTCCATGTGTATGAGATATTACCTGACCAATTATTTGAGAATCTCTTATTCAGTACAAATGTAACACCGTAGTACTGTCTCTTAGCCTTTGGCGTATCAGGATACGTATTGTCAAATTTACCACCGTTCTTTTCTGTTACAGACCAACCAAATCCTGGATTCGTTGTATAGTACATTTCGCCATCAGGAGTTAAAACACCAACATCTTCGATGGTGTATCTTAGATGGTTTTCAGTGAGCTCTACCTTCAAGGAAAGATCATCGCTAAGTTTATTCTCTATGGTCAAATTGCTTGCTGCTGCAGACATAGGTTTAATACTAGGGTCTGTAGAGTCAAATGAAGGTATTCTATAGTCTATCAACTTTAAAAATGTACCGGGAGTATTTTCCTTTGTTATTTTGGTATAGTCATAATCATCCAAGGTATAAAGTGCATCCTTCCATTGAAAACCACCATATGAACCGGCTGCCATAGACAGTTTCATTACATCGTAAAAGATACCGTAACTGGCAGAAACCTTTAAGCTTGAATCGCCCTTAACATCATAGACAAAACCTAATCTCGGAGCTATCTTGTCGCCGAATTTAAAATCAATTGGTCTTGCATCCGCAAATTCAGGATTACTTGAATATGATGGGATATATTCGGACTCTGTTCTTACACCGAAGTTAATGGTTAATTTCTCTCCGATTGTCCAACTATCCTGAATATACATAGCAATTCTATTACTGTATGCCTTATATTTTGAACCAAAGGAGCCTGTTTTTTCATTACCTCTAATTGCATAATAACCGTACTTACCTCTTCCATAATTAGTACCATAGGCAATGCAATCTCTATCCCATCCAATATAAACTATTGGTTGTTGCCATGCGTTATCAACGTCTTCACCCTGTCTTACAAATTGGCCACCAAGCTTTAATGAATGTTCGCCTGAAAGATTAAAATATAGGGTATAATCGGCACCTATTGATTTTTTTTCTGCGATTGCTTTTACAAGAGCCTTTGAATCATTAAAACCACCATTCTGCCATTTTGTACCATGTTGCAATTCAGCCGGTATTTCCGGGAACATTTTGTTGTTTGTTCCTGAATAATTACCAGCTGCCGATTCTTTAAATCTATAAAGTGGAGTAGTTGGTATTGGTGTTTGATTATTTTCCTGATTTGTATAAAACATACCTGCTCTGATATTTAACATTGAATTATTACCAATTGTAATATCCAATGATGTTGATGCTGAATAATTTGGGAAATCATAACCGTATTTATCATAATCGGTATCATAATTTCCATAAGGTCCCCAAGAGGTACGGTCGTTACGTAGATCGAAGCCTCTGTATGAGCCACTGTTGTTCATGTATGAAGCTGTCCATCTTACACCGCTTAAAAGTTGAGCGGATAACTTGAGCATATAATTTGAATTTTTGTATGTTGTCGTGTGTGATTTTTGTCCCGAACCATCTGTATAGGTTACTTCATTGGTATATTTTGTAGAATTTGGTGAAAAAGAACCAAAGAACCAGACCTTATCCTTTATAAAATAACCTCCGAGACTTACACCCGGTTCAAGTCTTGTGTACTTGTATGGTCCGTAAAGTTCTTCAGAAGTATAATAATGTGCTTTATTCGCATCTTCTTTATCTAATCTAAGTCTCTCTCTCGGCGTTCCGTTTAAGGCTGAGCCATTATAGTATCCATATACGCTACCGTGAAATGTGTTTCCACCGGATTTTGTAATTGCACTTACAACACCACCGAGCGAACCGCCGTACTCTGCCATATATCCTGCTCGTTTAACCTGCATCTCTTCTACAAAATCAAAACTTGCAGATTGTGCCTGATCTCCCTTCGTTATACTTGTAACATCAACACCGTCAATATAAAAGACATTTTCCGAACCTGATGCACCGTTAATAGAGATACCAGATAGCATAGACTCATCTGAAACTCCGGGCATTGATTTTAATAAACTTGTGAAATCTCTACCCTTGGGCAAGGCGTTAAATGTTTCCTTGCTTAAAGTTGTTCCCTGTGTTGCACTCTTAATATCAATCAATGGTGCTGAACCCTCTACCGTAATAGTGTCCTTAAGCTTTTTTAATTCCATTTTTATAGGAATTCTCAGTGTTTGCTCTACCTTAAGCAATACATTGTTTTTTACCATCGTTGCAAAACCGTCAAGTGCATAAGTTAACTTATAATTACCTGGGGCTAAATTCATTAAACGGTAAACGCCGTTTTCATCTGAAACGGCAACTGTTTTACCAACCATCTTTGGACTGGTTGCAGTTACTAAAACTCCGGGAATAGCAGTCCCGTCTGCTGATAATACCTTACCTGTAATTTTAGCTGTAGATCCCTGCGCAACCATAAGTGTTGACAGAAAAGCAACAATTAAAACTACAAAAAGTGTTTTTTGCATTTTCATATATTTCCTCCTTTTAATGCTTTTGTAATACATTAGTAACGCATTAAATATGCCAAGATTTACATGAAACGTAATGTCGTGATAATAAAGGACTCTGTTTTTCTTTTACTGGGGGATAATCCAAAATATTGAACTTTTATCCAATATTTTGAAGTCAAAGTTGATTTGCAATTTATTTGTGCTTTTTATATAAATTTATAGAGATTTTTTTAATCCTTATTGGGGTCGTATTTATAGTACTTTATTGCGATTTTTCCGCTCTCCACTTGAGCGGTTCCGCCGTTAATATCTTGCACCGTGCAGGTGAATTCAAATTTGTCAGGCTTTTTCCCTGCGAATAAATCCGTATCAACGAATTTTGTACGTGATTTGTAAAACGGAATACCAAGCTTTAGTGTTAAGCTTCCGCCCGTATAATATGATGGTGACGGTATTGACAGGGCAACTTGAAATCCGAGTGTGTTATAATTTTTATCATTAATTTCAAAAACCATTGTATCGGCAGAGTATATTTTAAAACCCCAATTTGTAATCTTGCCCTCAAGTCCGGGAGTATCGTTGATAATGCTGACATAGGCTGAAAAGTTTGATTTTTCTTCGTTTAAAACTTTAATCCCAACCCCCCACATATCGTATAATCGCACACTGATGACAGTTTTACAGGATGACAACATTAAAGTTCCCATCATAATAGTTGCTAAAATAAACACAGTCTTTTTATTATATTTCATATTAATATTACCTCAATTAAATATTTTAATAGTATTTTATGTAAAAAGCAAATTTTTTTAACTCTGAACTTTTTATCAAAATTACAGCGAAATGTTCAAGACTCCTATTATGACAATAATAAATTAAATTATTAATCTTGATACAATTAGAATGGGCTTATTAATTATTGCAGTAGGTTTTGATTAAAATTTCAGGTCATGGCTAAAATTTGACTTTATTTCGTTGTTTTATTATAGTTTAGTTTAGGAGGAATGATGAAAAAAACTATTTTATTATTGATTATCACTGTTTTTGTTTTTAGTCTTTTTAATTTTGCTGAAAAACCAAGAATTGGTGTGTTGAGATTTACAAATACTGTTGCTGGTACAAATTATTGGTCTTGGAATACAACTGTTGCAAAGGAATTGCAGGATATGTTAATTGCCGAGATGGTTAATACAAGAGCCTTTCATGTCTTGGAAAGAAAGGAAATAAATGCAGTATTTACCGAACAGGAATTAAGTGAAAGTGGAAAACTT
Organism: uncultured Clostridia bacterium; assembly: GCA_964406785.1. Taxonomy (GTDB): domain Bacteria; phylum Acidobacteriota; class Aminicenantia; order UBA2199; family UBA2199; genus JAOZTV01. The sequence continues at coordinate 2,396 of CAYOTE010000083.1, read as the reverse complement.
AGCGAAAAAACACGAATTAAACTTGGAAAAATAAAAGGTGCACAGTATTTAATTGCCGGCACGGTTTCCGCATTTGAAAAAAGTGGCGGTAAGAGAGGCAAAATAAGATTTAAGGGTATCAGTCTTGGCGGTAAAAAAACAAAAATATACATAGCTGTTGATGTTAAGGTAATTGATACCACGACCGGTGAGGTAGTTGATGCTCGTACAATTGAAGCTAATGCTAAGGGAAAGGCGATTGGTGCCGGATTAAGTATCAGAAATTTTTCGATAGCTGGTGCTAAAAGTAAAAAAACACCGACGGGTAAGGCTATTAGAGCTTGTATTATTTATATAAGTAGATATTTGAAATGCTCTCTTGCTAAGGTAAAGTATCCGAGATGTATGAAAAAATGGGATAAAATGGATGCAAAGAGACAGAAAAAAACAATGGATTCAATTGATTTAGACGATTAATTATTGTTTTTATTATTGAGGGCGTATCGGTAAGAAAGTGTTGTTTCTTACTTGGTATGCCCTTAAGTTTTTAGTAAGGTGCACGTAGTTTATCTCTCGTTTAAAAAATTTAACTTATTTCTCGATCTTTTAGAGTAAATCTTCAACAAAATTCTTGAAATTATTTTTATCTAAATTTAAGTCAAAATTCCGGCATTATTTTCGTTTTTTTGCAATAATTTCTGACGATATTATAAATTATGTTGTTATATAGGTACTTTTTCTATGGCATAATAATTGCATATTATATCTTGGAGAAAAAAATGAAGTCAGGAATTTATAGTGCAACAGCCGGTATGCTCACTCAGTTAGAAAAGTTGAATGTTACGGCAAATAATATTGCAAATATTGGTACAACAGGTTATAAGGCGGATATTCCCTTTGAACAGGTAATAAGATTTTTAAATGAGGGACCATATCCCGGTAAGGATCAACCCGTACTCGGAGGAACTGAAATAAATACGAGTAACGGTAGTCTTAAAATCACAAAACGTTCGCTTGATCTTGCCTTTGAGGGAAGTGGCTTTTTTGTTGTGCAGGGTAACGGTGAAAAATTATATACAAGAAACGGTTCTTTTAATATTAATTCAAAAAAAGAACTTGTTACTGCCGACGGTTTAAACGTATTGGATAAGTTTGACAAAAAAATAAAATTATTTGGCAAGTCTCATTATTTTACTCCGAAGGGAGATTTGATGGTTGACGGAAATTATCTTACTACCTTAAAGGTTGTTGACATAAAGGACAGGCAGAGCGTTAAAAAGGTAGGAAATCAATTTTATAAATTAAATTCGGGTGTAAAAAAACCGGTTCAGATGAAGAACCCTGCTCTTGCGGTAGGTGCTTTGGAAAGATCCAATGTTGAACTTATGACTGAAATGACGAATTTAATTACTACACAGCGGGCATTTGAGTTTCAGAAAAGAACATTAGATACATTATTGGGGCAGATATTGAGAAGAACAATCTCAGAATTGCCAAGACCAATTTAAAGGAGGGTATTATGATTAGAGCTTTATATTCGGCAGCCTCGGGAATGCAGGCTGAAACATTGAACATTGACGTAATTGCAAATAATCTTGCAAATATTAATACAACGGGGTTTAAAAAATCCAGAACTGAATTTCAGGATTTAATTTATCAATCGATAAGGGAACCCGGAGCTAAATCAACGATATCGACCGAGATACCGACAGGTGTTCAAGTTGGACTTGGTGTAAAGCCCATTGCGGTAAGCAGGGTTTTTTCACAGGGAAATTTTAAGCATACGGGCAATGCTCTTGATGTTGTAATTGAGGGTGAAGGCTTTTTTCAGGTTACAAATCCTGACGGTACGATATGTTTTACGAGAAGTGGAAGTTTTTCAAAGGATTCAACCGGAAGAGTTGTTACAAGTGACGGATATCCGATGGAGCCTGCTATAACCATACCTGCCGATGCCCTATCCGTAACCATTGGTAATGACGGTACAATATCCGTTACAAGGCCGGGTGAAACAACTCCGACAGAGGTCGGTTCGCTTCAACTTGCAAAATTTGTCAATCCTGCCGGTTTAAAGAGTCTTGGTAAGAATCTTTTCTTAAATACACAATCTTCGGGTGATCCTATTCAGGGTACTCCCGGTCTTGAAGGCTTTGGTACGATAGCTCAGGGCTTTCAGGAAATGTCGAATGTTGATATTGTTGAGGAGTTAGTAGGAATGATTACGGCACAGCGTTCGTATGAGACAAATGCAAGAGCCATAAAGGCTTCGGATGAAATGTTAAACAGGGCAATAAATCTTGGAAGGTAGTAGGTAGCGATAATTAAATGAGCGATAATAAAGTTTTAAAAGTTATAATTGGTTTGCTATTTCTTGGTGCAGTAAATTATATGTACGGTACTTCATTTGTGTTGAAGAG
>CAYOTE010000082.1:0-9451 GCA_964406785.1 uncultured Clostridia bacterium | reverse complement strand
AATTTAAGAGGTGGTGGAGAGTATGGAGAACAGTGGCATAAGGCGGGAATGCTTGATAAAAAACAAAATGTTTTTGATGATTTTATTTCTGCTGCAAAATATTTAATAAACAATAAATATACAAACAGTAAAAAACTTGCAATTATGGGGGGAAGTAATGGACAATGATATTAAAATAACATTTGCAGAGGAAAAGGCAAGAGGGGCTGTACTCAAGGTAATTGGTGTTGGTGGTGCAGGCGGTAATGCGATTAACAGAATGATTGAAGAAGGACTATCAGGCGTTGAATTTATTGCCATTAATACCGATGTTCAGGATCTTAATGCAATTAAAGAACCCGGAAAAACTCTTCAGATTGGTGCAAAATTAACAAGAGGGCTTGGAACAGGCTCAAATGCCGAGATAGGTAATCAGTCAGCTCAGGAAAGTAAAAATGAAATTATTAATGTCGTTGATGGCGCTAATATGGTGTTCGTAACAGCAGGAATGGGTGGAGGCACAGGAACAGGTGCTTCTCCTGTTATTGCAAATCACGCTTCAACTGCTGGAATCTTAACCGTTGCAATAGTAACAAAACCTTTTGATTTTGAAGGCGAAAGTAGGATGGCTGTTGCCGATGAAGGGATTGAAAAATTAATGAAAAGTGTTGACTCTATGATAGTTATTCCCAATCAAAAATTGATTGAAATGGAAGAAGACGAAGATATGGAAATTGAAGAAGCTTATAGGAAGGTTGATACGGTCTTGTTAAATGCAGTAGAGGGAATATCTTCTATTATAAATTCACACGGACTTAATAATACGGATTTTGCCGATGTAAAAGCCGTAATGTCTGAGAAGGGAATGACTTTGATGGGTACGGGCGAAGCTAAGGGTGATAATAGAGCGGAAGAGGCTGTAAATAAAGCACTATCATCACCTCTTCTTGGAGATATGTCAATTAGTGGAGCAACGGGCGTACTTTATAATATAACTGCCTCAAAGATTGGTTTAAAGGAGATATCCGTAATTTCTCAAATAATAAATAATAATGTATCTGGAGAGGTCAAAATAAAGAAATTCGGTACTGTGAAAAATGACAATATGAAAGATGTTTTAAGGGTTACTGTTATTGCAACGGGCTTTAAGAGTAAGAATGTAAAAAAAGTCAGAACAAAATATGAAGATATTGACCCATTCAATGTATCACCACAATCGGAAATGAACAGCAGGGAAATAAAAAGAGAAGAATTTTCAAAAACTTCGGATACGAAAAGGCATGATTCATACTTCTTTGATAACAGAAAGAGCCCAATGTCAAAATCATCTACAGGAGTAAGAGAAAATAGACATGCGACGCTTTTATCGGACTTTGCAAAGAGTGATTATATTAATAATAATGTCCCTCATATGGGAAATGCAGATTCTTTTGGCGATGATAATGATTTTTTAGATTCTCCGACCTTTCAGAGAAAAAAAATAACAGAAAAGTAGAATATAAATAATGATAGATATTGATTTTTTAATAAAGGATATTAAGGAGCTTGTAAATCCGGCAAATAATAAGGTAGTAAGAGGAAATGAATTAAATTCAATAAGAATCTATAGAAAAGTTTGGATTGGTTGTACAGGCGACAGAATTACATTTATAGGCAATAAAGAGGATTTTGAAGGGCAATGTAAGGTAACTGAGAAGACAAAGATTATCGACGGTTCAGAATTTGTTGCCTTTCCGGGATTTGTTGACCCGCATACACATTTACCCTTTGCCGGTACAAGGCAGGATGAATTTAGATTAAAATTGCAAGGTGTAAGTTATCAGGAAATTGCAAAGAATGGTGGTGGTATTAAGGGTAGCGTAAGAAGAACAAGGGAAATAGAATTTAACGACCTACTTGCACAGAGCGAGAGACGGGTAAATCAAATATTGCTTTCAGGTACAACAACAATGGAGGCAAAGAGTGGTTATGGTCTTGATAAGGATAATGAGCTAAAACAACTTGAAGTTATAAGGACCTTAAACTCTATAAGTCCAATGGATATCGTACCGACTTTTTTAGGTGCTCATGAGATACCAGAAGAGTATAGTGGAAGGAATATGGAGTATCTTAAATTTCTTATTGAACAAGTAGCACCTCAGGTAAGGGAAAAAGGACTTGCTGAATTTGCCGATATTTTTTGTGAAGAAGGATATTTTTCCTATGATGAGGCAGATTATTATTTATCAGCCTTAAAGGAAATGGGGTTTAAATTAAAAATTCATTCAGATGAATTTGTTTCAAATAATGCGGCATTACTTGCTGTTGAAAAGGAAGCTGTCTCGGCTGAACACTTAATTGCGATGACGGATGAGGAAATCAATAAACTTGCTGCCTCGAATACAACCGCAGTATTTTTACCCGGAGTATCCTTTTTTCTCAAAATGGATAAGTATGCACCGGCAAGGAAATTTATTGAGCAAAACGGAATACTTGCACTCGGTACCGATTTCAATCCGGGAAGTTCTATGGTTTCTTCTCAGCTCTTCATTCTATATCTTGCAATATTTAAAATGGGCTTGACTATTGAAGAGGCGATTAATACGGTTACAATTAATTCTGCATACGGGATAAATAGAAATGAGGATGTAGGCTCTGTTGATATAGGTAAAAAAATGGATTTGGTCTTAATGGATATACCGGATTATAGTTATATTGCATATCATCTTGGCATTAATCCGGTTCATACCGTTATAAAATCGGGAGAACTCGTTGTTGAAGATAGAAGAATAAGCTTTTAGGCTCGACTAAATTCATGGAAGAAGTAGAAGTAATTATTATAGGTGCCGGAGTAGTAGGGCTTGCAATTGCCTACGAGTTGTCTAAGACTTACGAAGGTGTGCTTTTAGTTGAACAGGAATCCGGCTTTGGTAAGCATACAAGTAGTAGAAATAGTGAGGTTATTCATTCAGGAATATACTATCAAAAAGACTCTTTAAAGGCAAAGCTATGTGTTAGAGGTAATAAATTATTATATGGTTTTGCAAATAAGTATGGAGTTAAATATAAAAAGTGTGGAAAAATAGTTGTTGCTACTTCACAGGAGGAATTGCCGGAGTTAAAAAAGCTAAAGGTTAAAGGCGAGGAAAACGGAGTAGAAAATTTAACTATTATTGAGAAGAACGAGCTTAAAAAACTCTGTCCCGTAGTCAAGGCAATCAGCGGATTATGGGTGCCTGATACAGGCATAATAGATACTCATAAATTTATGCAGACACTTGATATGTTGGTAGAGAAAAATAATGGAATGATAGCTTATAATACGGAAGTAACCGATATAAAAAAAGAGAGTGACTATTATATTCTTCGGTTTTCCGATGATACGCAATTAAAGACAAAAATCTTAATTAATTCAGCGGGATTATTTTCTGAAAAAATATCTAAAATGCTTGGAATAGAAACGGTTAAAAACAATTTAAAACTTTATCTCTGTAAGGGAGAATATTATAAATCTTCCAAGATAAAAAACATAGAACATTTAATTTATCCCCTACCTGATCCCAAGGGTATTTTTCTCGGAATACACCTGACAATTAATCTTCAAGGTGAGGTGAGGTTCGGACCAAATGCATATTATGTTGATACATTTAATTATAAAATGGACAGCAGATATAAAAAAGATTTTGTTGAAGCTATATCACGTTATATGGATATAGATGCTACGCACTTACAACCGGATGATGTTGGAATGAGGGCTAAATTACAGGGACCTGATGACGGTTTTAGAGATTTTTATATCAATGAAGAATCTGACAAGGGACTTAACGGATATATAAATTTAACAGGTATAGAATCTCCGGGTTTAACGTCATCCTTAGCTATTGCAGAGCTTGTAGAAGATATTGTAAATACAGTAAATATAATATAAGATTAAGTAGTCTCCCTGTATATTTTTTTTAACATAGGAGTTACTTCCAAATTATTTCCAGAGCTTTTGCATATGACACCCTATAATCAACTGTGATTTTTTAGTTAAAGAAATTAAACCTGAAATTTTATAAAATATCTGATATAATAATTCGTATTACGTTGAGTTTTTTTTAACGACGTATTTAATAAATTACGGAGCATATATGATAAAAGAGGCTGAGAAGATACTTAAAACTGTTTTTGGATATGATACTTTCAGGTTTGTTCAACGGGCTGCGATTGAGAATATATTGGCAGGTAATGATTCCTTTATTATTATGCCCACAGGTGGCGGTAAATCCCTATGTTATCAAATCCCTGCACTTATCTTTGATGGTTTAACTATTGTTATTTCACCCCTTATCTCCCTAATGAAAGATCAGATTGAGCAGTTGAAACAAAATGGGATTAATGCAGTGATGTTAAATAGTTCCTTGTCCTTTGAGGAGTATCAAAATAATGTAAATGCCATTATTAATGATGATGTAAAATTACTCTATCTTGCTCCAGAGACTCTGATGATGAATAGAACAATCGAACTTTTAAAGAGCCGTAAAGTCTCGTGTTTTACTATTGATGAGGCTCACTGTATATCTGAATGGGGACATGATTTTAGACCTGAGTACAGACAAATAACGGAAGTTAGAGATATGTTCCCTCAATCCATTTGTATAGCCTTGACAGCTACGGCAACCGAAAAGGTAAGAGAGGATATAAAACAAACTCTAAATTTTCAGAAATCATGTGAGTTTATATCTTCGTTTAACAGAAAAAAACTTTTTTTGAAGATAGTAGAAAAAAATGACCCGAAATCTCAACTATTAGACTTTTTAAAAAAGTTTGACAAGAATGATCCCGGCATTATTTACTGTTTTTCAAGAAAGCAGGTTGATTCAACCACTGATTTTTTAAAAAAGCACGGATACTTAACTCAACCCTATCATGCCGGTTTGAATACGAATGAGAGAAAAATAAATCAAGAAAAATTTTTAAATGATAAAATTCAAATTATTGTTGCAACTATTGCCTTTGGAATGGGTATAAATAAAACAAATGTACGTTTTGTCGTGCATTATGATTTGCCAAAAAACATTGAGTCGTATTATCAGGAAATTGGCAGGGCAGGAAGAGACGGGCTTAGGGCTGACTGTTTATTATTATTTGGATTTGGCGACACAAAAAAAATTGAATATTTTATTGGTCAAAAAGAGGGTAATGAAAAGGTTAATGCAATCGCTCATTTAAAAGAATTACTTAAGTTTGTAAATTCCACAAAATGTCGCAGAATATCACTATTAAATTATTTTGGTGAACATTATCCGGAAGAGAATTGCGGTATGTGTGATAATTGTGTTGAAGAAAAGGTTGAGTTAACCAATATGACGGATATTGCAAAAAAATTCTTAAATTGCATTATTCAAACAGGAAATATGTTTGGTCCTACACATATAATTGATGTTCTGAGAGGTGCGAATTCACAAAAAATAAAAAAATTCAATCATGATAGTTTAGATGTTTATGCAACAGGAAATGAGCTTTCAAAAAAACAGTGGTTTACAATATCAAAACAATTGATAAAAAAAGGTTTGATATTTCAAGATCCGGAATACGGTGGTCTTAAAATTACACAAGTCGGTCAAAAAATTATATATGAGGGAGAAATCTTTTTGGGTGTATTCCCTCAGGAAATAAAAAAGCTTAAACAATCTATAAAGCGAAAAAATGAGGTAATGGAACTATCGGAACAGGATACGGAACTTTTTGAATTGCTAAGAAAAAAGAGAAAAGAGATAGCCGATGAACTAAAAATCCCACCATTTGTAGTGTTTTCAGATAAATCATTGATTGATATGGTCAATAAAAAGCCGAAAGATGACAATCAATTCTTAGATATAAATGGTGTTGGAACTCAAAAAATGATAAAGTACGGTAAATATTTTATGACAATAATTAAATCGTACTCTGTAAATGGAGATGATAATAATCAAGATTATTATGAGCAGAGCCAAGAGCAATATTACGATAATAGTTTTGAATTATCCGAGCTTAGAAGCTATAATTCACATAACACATATAAAAAAAAAGCTAAGATAAGAAAACATACATTGGTTGGGAACAGGTATAACGATGGAGCGGATATGGATGAATTATGTAAGATATTTAATATTAAGAAAAGCACCATCTTGGAACATTTTAAAAAGTATATACTTGACGGATATTCGATAAATCCTGAAAGGCTCTTAAGTCTTTCAGCTTTGGATATTCAAACACAACGAATTATAATACAACATTTTCGTGAACTTAGTCCGAATGAATTATCCCCTGTTTACAATAAATTAAACGGTAGCGTAAACTATGACGAGTTAAAAATCATACAACTTTATTTAATAAGCAAGGGATAGCCGTAAACAAGACTAATACTATCAATAAGGAGATATAAATGGAAATCAAAAATTATCAAAATTTAGGAAACGCTAAAAATCCACATGGAGTTCAATCTAAAAAGCTTTACGATAAAACTCCCGCAATAATTATGCACCTCTTATTAAAGGGAGGAGAATCTTTAAAACCTCATATAACACCCGTAGATGTTGCCTTCTATGTTTTAGAAGGTACTCCTGCAATCTTGATAGGTGAAGAAAAAATCACAGTTACAAAGGATGATATTATCGAAAGTCCTAAAAATATCGTACACTGTATATACAATGAAACAGACAAAGATGTTCGCGTACTGGTTATGAAACTACCAAAACCAACAGCGGAAACAAAGATTATTCAATGAAAATAGTATCAATATTATAGTACTCTAACGGTTAATTGATTTTAAGTGTTTTATTTAAGAATACTTAAAAATATTAACCGTTAATTACAGAGTACGTATATTGTTTTAGTGACTCTTCTTTTCTCCCGGAAGTTTTTTCATCTTAAAATGCTCTCCTCGTTTTTCAACTATTTTTTTATACCAAGCCTTTGGATATCCGGGATGTTTAACTTTATTATTTTCATCCTTTAAATTTCCGTCTAAATATTTAACAATAAGAGATTCACCAAGCTTTTTCCATCTTTTAGTAACATCATCACCGGCTTTTACCGAGTATTTTGTTAAATATTCTCTTGCAAGTTCGGGAGATTTTTTATAAAGAGATAGAGCTGCCTTATCAATAGAATTTGTCATAGATAAAAAATTTCCCTCTAATTTCCTCTGAACCTTTTTTATATCAAGAATCATTTCACTGTATCTTGAGTAGGCGTAATTTGAAACAAAATTAAATACCCAAAAAGCCGATTTCCAAGTAAAGTTATTAAAAGAACCGTTACCAACTGCAAAACTCTTTGGTACGCTTCTTATTCCGCAATACATTGGAGTGTAGACCGTACTATTTGTATCATCAACACCAAACCAAAGGATACCACCTATAGGATCTGGTAATTTTGTTCTTGATTGAGCAATAAATGAAAAACCTGTCTGTTGTGTTGAAGTAGCTCTTTCATTACAGTATTTAACTCCGTCAACTTCCCAGACCAAAGGTCTCCATCTATAAGGTAAATTATAAGGACCTGCTCCGACACCTTTTGTCATATCAAACTTTGTGCCTTCAAGATGATCTCTCATTAATTCCATAACGTCGTGGACACTAAGCTTTTTATCAGGTTTTATCCAAAGTGGGAAAGGTTTGGCATTTGGCTTTCCGTCAATATAATCACTCGAAAGATTCATAGAAGGAGCTATCCTTTTAAACATTGCCCAAACTCTTGCCTCACAAAATCTAATTGCACCGTAACTCAATGGAGCGTAAGCATCAACAAAACTAAAATCCTTATCTTTTCCCTTAAAATAGCCCTGTTTTCTTGCAAAAGATATTACGTCTTTGGCATAAAGTGTGTTTTTATCGTGTAAGGGGAACTTTCTTATTCTTGCCTGATTGGCATGTCCGCTTACGTAACCTTCTGGAACTTTTCTTGCAACCCATACAGCACCTTTTTCTTTCTGCCCCTTTCCAATTAAATCCATTATCCAAACTTCATTCTTGTCTGAAATAGAGAAAGATTCTCCTTTGCTATAATAACCGTATTCTTCAACAAGTTTGCCCATCGTAAGGATTGCATCTCTTGCTGTCTTTGCCCTTTGTAATGTTACATATATCAAACTACCGTAATCCATAATTGCCGTCTTGCTTCTTAACTCTTTTCTTCCACCATACGTAGTTTCACCTATTGCAACTTGAAATTCGTTCATATTACCAACAACAGAGTAAGTTCTTCTAACCTGTTTTATTCGTCCAAGATATTTGCCTGTATCCCATTCGTATATATCAAGCATCTCACCATCCTGATGTATGGCTGCCGGCGTATAGTATAACTCACCGTATAAAACGTGCGAATCTGCGGCGTAAGTTATCATTGTCGTACCATCAACGGAAGCACCTCTTGAAATAAGAAAATTAGTACATCCGGTAACTGTTGTTTCTAAAAATAAAATCATAAATAGGACCATTGTAAAAGCAATAAGTATTTTTTTCATTTATTATCCTCCAGAATATTCAATAAATGATTTTATATAATAACAAGTAAAATGTAAAGGTAAAATTTCAAGTATAATAAGCATTCTGAACTTTTTACTATAATTTTTATGATAATTTTAGATTTTTATTGATTTTATAATTATCATATGAAATAATACTTTATGTTATATGGTAACATAAAAAAGAGTTATGTGTAAAAGGCTCTATGGTGCACAGAAGGTGTAAGAAATTCATGATAAATAAAGTATATGACAAAAAAAATAATTGTTTTGAGAACGGTTCAGTGTGGTTTAAGGTAGATTTTCATCTTCATACAAGAGCGGATAAAGAGTTTAAATATGAAGGGGAAGAGAACCTTTTTGTAAAAAACTATGTAACTGAACTTATAAATAAGACTATTGGCATTGGAATTATTGCAAATCACAATAAATTTGATTTACAGGAATACAAAGCACTAAAAAAAAGTGCTCAAAAAGAAAACATTTTTTTAATTCCCGGTGTTGAATTATCTATTAATGATGGCTCGAATGGTATTCATAGCCTGATAGTATTTGATTATGATTCTTGGGCGAAAAATGGTAATAATTTTATTGAGCAATTTCTTAACTCTGCTTTTGAAGGAATTGCAAATAGAGAAAATGAGAATATCAGGTGTAACTATAGTCTTTCAGACTTGTTTAAAAAGTTAGAAGAACACAGAAAAGCTGGTCGAGATTCGTTTGTAATTATGGCACATATTGAACAAAAAAGTGGATTTTGCGAAGAACTTGATGGTGGACGAATTGAACAAATAGTAAAAGGTGAACATTTTAAACAGAACGTATTAGCCTTTCAAAAACTCAGAACCAATGATTTGAAAAACAGTTTAATTAATTGGTTTGGCTCCGAAAATAACCTACCTGTATTTGTTGAAGGTTCAGACTGTAAAAGTATCTCTGAAGTAGGCTTATGCGGGAAACAACAAAATTTAGAAAAAGAAACTTTTATAAAGATTGGTGATT
>CAYOTE010000081.1:2848-9488 GCA_964406785.1 uncultured Clostridia bacterium | reverse complement strand
TATTTTTTGCCAAATACTCTCTCAAAAGACTTATAAACGGATCTCGTCTTCCACCCGTTTTGTAAATAGATGTTTTAGGCTTCTCTGCTGCAAGAGTATCTTTCTTCTCTAACTTTAAAACATCCTTTTCGGGTTTATTCTCAGGCTTATTCTCAGGCTTTACATCCTCTGCATAAGTTAATAACGGGAGTAAAATAAGAAATATTAAAATTGTCTTCATTTTGTCCCTCCTAATTTATCGTTTTTCATCTATTTTCTCCTTCCAGACTTACTTTTTTTCTGTATATAAGTGGACAGTCTGAAACTTGCATTTATAGTAAACTGAGGATTTAAAACCTTACCTTTCAAAGGTGAGATCGTTAAACTGGTTACATTAAAAATTTTCTTTAAATTAGACAGTTGATCAAAAAAAGTCCCCAAATTATGATAATTTCCGGCAGCATTAATTGTATACGAATACTCCACAAATAATTTCTTTACCTTCTTGGTTCCACTTGACATTCTTTTAAATTCCTGCTGCGTAACAGATATAAGCGATTGAATATTTTTTAATATATCACTAATTGTTCTCTCCGTTGGAAGAATTTGATCAAGTACCTTTAAGGTTTTTTCATTCATAGCAATTTCAGCTTTTATCTGCTCAAGTTCTTTAAGCTTGTTTTTCAGGTTATTAATAGATATTTGGAGTGTTTCACTTTCTCTATTAGTCCTATTAATCGCATCTATAGTGTCCGATAAGTATAAGAAATAAAACCCTGCAAACAATATCGCACTTACTATTAAAAATACACCTATCTGACCATACCACGGATAATTTTTGAGATCCATCTTAGACACCTTCCTTGATACTAGACAATACAAAATCTACACTAAAGCTAAAAGAAAATACGTCTATACCTATATTATTCTTCTTATTGAAACCTCCAAAGTTTAAGTTTCTAAAGTATGGAGAACTTTCAATGTTTTTTGCAAAAGCGGCAACAAGATTGTTAGATAATGCAATACCATATATTCTGATTTTATTACCATTGAAAACTAACTTAGTTATCCAAACCCTTTCCGGTATAGATTTCGATATTTCCAACATCATATAAATTGGCTGTTTTTGTTTTTTCTTAAGTAACTGTATAGTTGCAATCCTTAATTTCAACTCCGCTTTTAATTTTTTAAGCTTTTCCACATCCTTAAGTTGAGTTTTCAGTTTAGTTTCTTCGGTACGTCTTTCTTCACGTAATTTAATACTTGAATCAAGTTCGCTTGACTTTGTGATATACAAAAAAGCAATTACACCTATAGTTAAGACAGCCACTATAATGGCACCGGGAATATTAACCTTTTCTTCTTTTACATCAACAAAATCAGGCGATGAAGACGCATCAGAGCCTGATACATCCTTCTGCTCCGGTTTTAATAAATTTACTTTAATCATTTTAATCCCCTACAGCCCTTAAAGCCAGCCCCATTGCAACATTAAATATCGGAGCCATTTCTTTAATAAACTCAAGATCGAATTTTTTTTCATTAATTTCAATATTATTAAACGGATTTACAATTTCAACAGGAATATCAAACTCCTGATAAAATATATCTACAATCTGATTAAGATTTGCAGTTCCACCGCATAATAAAATATTATCAATGCCACCATCAGATGAATTTGATCTATAAAATTCAAATGTCTTTTTAACTTCACTTTTAAGTTCATCTAAGATTAAATCCAACACCGGTTTAACAGCAGCCTGTGAAACACCATCAACCTGTCTTCCCTTCTTCACAGACTCAGCCTTTTCATATTTTAGATTTAACTCTTTTTGTATTAAATCCGTAAAATGATTACCACCAAAAGCTATATCCCTGACAAATACGGGAACACCCGCTCTTGCAATAACTACATTTGTAATAGAAGCACCAATATTTATTATGGCAATACTTCTTTCCTTATACATTTCATAATTAACCATTACACTGTTAAGTATGGCAAAGGAATCCAAATCAACTATTGCGGCAGTTCTATCTGACATAGAAAATATATTTGAATACTCATTCAATTTTTCCTTCTTAACTGCCGTTAATATAACACCAACCTTGTCAGGTGGTATGTCTGCAGATTCAATAATCTGATAATCCAAATTTACTTCATCCGGATTAAAAGGTATATGGGGTCTAATTTCCCATAATATGTGTTCATGCATCTCTGCCGGTGCAAGTTTTTGTACTTCAATCCTCTTAACAATAACAGAACTTCCCGAGACTCCAAAAGAAACATTTTTTGTCTTTGTCTTACTCTCATAAAAAACGTGGTTTACCGCATCTACTACCGCAGTTGAATCCATTATGGTTCCTTCAACAATAGACTGATAAGGCACAGGTTCATAACCCAAAGCAACCAGTTCATAAGTAATTACATCGCCCTTTTTTTTAGGACTTAGTTCTACCATCTTTAATGAGAATGAGCCAATATCCAGCCCGGCAACATTTTTCGCCTTCAAAAAATCAAGAAAAGCCATAGCACTCTCCAATAGAATTTATTTTCATTTCAACCATTAAGTAACATAGTGAAAAAAAAAAGTCAAGTTTTTTTTTCATTTTTCCTGTAATATTCGCATTTTTAATGAATATTTTATTAAAAACATTTTCCAGAACAACACACTTTTTTTTCAATAACACCCTATATAACTTGACTTTTCCTTCGATTAACATGTTTGTTACAAAAACACTTGATAAAGTATCTAATATATATTTTTTTTGTTTAATATTTATCATTTTCATTCCATAAATGGATTTACTACCTTTAATCCCTTTATTTCATACAAATTCCCTAATACCTCTGTATAATATACCTTTGCATTGCCCTGAACAGCAGCAGCAAGTTTTATTGCATTATTAAAATCAAGTTCTGTTTCAACAATGATATCTATTGCATTTTTAACCAAATCTATAGTTGGAAATATTTCACAAATAGGAAACAAAAAATTACTGACATAAACTTTACAGTCCACAGCCTTAATAGGATTTTTAAATTTATGCATTGCCTCAATTAAAAATTCCTGAATAACGTGATAACTTATAATACCTTTATTTGACTTGAGAGTTGTTTTAATCAGGTCCTTCGACTTTTTCATCTTTTCAGGAGACTCTTTATCAAAAGATCTTATAAAAACACAACTATCTAAAAAGTATTTACTTTTCATTATAGCCAACCTCACCAACCTCAATATACTCTGAACTATTCATAAAAATTTCATACTCCAAATCCGTTTCATTATTTTTCAAATATCGATTAAGCCAAGTTCTAAACAAAACATTTAAAGTGGTGTTTTCTTTTACAGCTTTCTCCCTAGCTTTTTTTATCAACAACCCCTCAGCACTTAATGTAACATTTTTTAACATAATCACCTATTCTCGTGTACAAAGAGATAGTGTGCACTAAAATATTTTTTTTGTCAAGCTTTTTTTAAGTTTTTTTTAACTTAGTAAAAAAAATAACAATGATTATGATTTTTTGTTTTAAACAATCGTTTAGCTATGAACATTTCAGTAGATTTTGATTGAAATTTTGGGCTATGCCAAAAATTGATTTTTTGTGGTGATTATATTAATATAGTAAACCATGGTAGAAAACAGAATTAAAGTATTAAACGAAATAGGTAAAACGCTTACGTCAGCAATTACATTAAACGAGGTCTTTGAAAAAATTCTTGATAAAATGGCTGAAATATTCGATCCTGAGAATTGGTCATTATTATTGGTAGATGAAGAAAAAAACGAATTGTTTTTTAAAATAATTGTCGGTGAAGTTTCAGACTATCTAAAAGACATAAGATTAAAAATCGGGGAAGGAGTTGCAGGAAGAGTTGCAAAAACCGGAAAAGCTCTATATATCAGCGATGTTGCGAAAAGTCGCTTTTTTTCGGATAAGACAGATAATGAAAGCAGTTTCAACACAAAATCAATTATTTGTATTCCTCTTAAAATTAGAAACAAAACACTTGGTGTAATTGAACTCATCAATCTTAAAAATGTTGAAAGTCTTACAAGACATGACAAGATAACTCTTTCAACTATTGCGGATTATGTTGCCATAGCACTTGAAAATGCAAAAAATTTCGAACAAATCAACCAACTTCTAATTAAAGATGATTTGACTGAACTTTATAATTCCAAACATCTTCACAAAATACTGGAAAAGGGGATAAAAAATGCACTTGCCTCAGAAACATGCCTATCGATAATCTTTCTTGATTTAGATTCATTTAAAAATATTAACGATACTTTAGGACATTTAATAGGTAGTCGATTATTGACGGAAATAGGGAAATTTATAAAAAAAAAATTAATCGAAGGCTTTTCGGCTTCAAGATATGGTGGCGATGAATTCGTAATAATTCTGGAAAATACATGCAAAAAAGTTGCAATTAAATACTGTTCGGAATTACAAGAAAGCCTTAATAAAACGGTGTTTTTTTCAAAAGACAACTTGAATATTAAAATGACTGCCAGTTTTGGGATTGCAACCTTTCCCGAAGATGCAGATTCGAAAGAAAGACTTCTGTATATTGCCGATAAAAGAATGTATAAGGTCAAAAACAATAATAAAAACGGAATATCCTACTCGTAACACATAACGCCATAAATTCCCGCAAATTCAATAAACTTTTTTTTTATAAATCCTATCAAATTTCAAAAGAAAAAAACTCTGTCAAAATTTGCACTCCTCTTTGAGCACGAACACTACTGCCATTTTTTAAACTCATTTCTTGATTCGTTTATTGCATCTATGATTTCCTTTTTATGTTTTTCTCTTCCTATTGCCTCGTCTAATTTTAAAACAACATAATTCGAAGCACAAAAGCCTATTATACCACCTACAATTACTCCAACCGCCGTTCCTATTACCGGGACAGCGGAACCTCCGGTTCCTCCAGCAAGAGCACCTGCACCGACTCTTGCTAAAAAGCCTAAACTCTTCTTTGCAAGAATTCTTGCAATAATTTTCAAACTCTGTTGTACTATTTTTTTAGCCATTATGTTCCCTATAATAGCACCAGATATCCCCCCCAATACAGAAAGAGTGATTCTTTTATTAAGTCCTTTACCCCCTATTAATGTGATTTTTTTCAACATCAATAGTCTTTTAAACGATGTCTTATTATTAATAATTACGATATCAAATATTTTTACATCAAGTATATTTTTTTTTATCAAAGTATTGACAAGTATTTGAAACTCTTTTCGAGAACTCTTTGCAATTTCATTAATCTCGCTCAATACCGGTTTAAAAACACTATCTATTTTCAAAAAGGTCTTGTATTTATCTTTAATATACACGTCTAATTGCCCCGTAACCAATTTCATGATTCTGATATATTCAGCCGTTAGACCGTAATACCAATTAAGATAATTATCGACATTACCAATTACATCGTTATAAGCATTATCTATTTTATAATTAATTTTATTGATCATTTTCAATTCAAATTCTTTTTTTATTTTTTGTAATTTTTTAATTGTCCCTGCATTTACATATTTTCCGTCAATTATATCAACAATATGTTTTTGAGGTGCATCGACAAGTTTTATTAAATTCTTGTCAGTTTTTAATTTATTTTCAATAAAAATATAAGAAGATAAATATACCATTGAAATCAGAACGAGAACAACTATAAACGCTATACTTTTTGGTTTACTTTTTTTGGGAGAAGCTGATATCGGCTTATAAATCATTGATAATTCATCTTTTGTTAACAAAAAAAGTGAAAAAGAGGATAATAACGATAAAAACACAAAACCTTCACCGGCAGTTATTAAAACGACAATAAACAACCACCAGCCACTCAGATTTTCAAGAGCAAAAGATATTGCTCCCTCAAAAAAACCGATTTTTGAAGCAATCACACTTGCAATTGAACAATCTTTTAACATAGCATATTTTGCCGTTTGAATTTTTACAGCTTCATTTAAGTTATTAAAAGAACTACTATCAAAATTACCAAAAAAATAAACAACCACAGGAAACAGTACGGCAATGAAAACATAGGTAACCAATATCGTCCAATGAACCGTAAAAAAATTAACATATACATTCTTTATTTCTTTTGCAAAATGCTTATATAAAAGATTGAAAACAAAAATAAAGATAGGAATTATAATAAATAACAGAAGCCACTCTTTAAATGAAAATCCATACATTTTTATAACTGCATAACCAGAAATTATTGGTGCAGATATAATCAAAAAAGCATAAATGAACTTCCTACCTGCAATAAATTGATAAATTTTCCCTTCGGTATGAAATTTTGACAAGCTCATTTTCTTTGTCATTGATATCTTATAAAAATTGAAAGCAATTATTGGAAGTGAAAAAAGTACAACAACCAAAGGATAAAAAATAACTGTTTTTATTGATATTATTCTCGTAATAAAAATAACAAAAAACATAAAAACAATTATCTCTGAAAATTTACCTTTTAATATATTTCGTTTTTTTATACTATCCATTTTTTCCTCCTTTTATAATAAACTTTAAATAAAAATATCTTGTGGCTCGCCATGAGCAATCCGTGTGGAATTTTGTATAAAAAATTTAAAGGTGTTTCGCTCTTATTTTTTCAATGAGATTCTTAATGTTATATATATTTAA
>CAYOTE010000081.1:0-2748 GCA_964406785.1 uncultured Clostridia bacterium | reverse complement strand
ACCATCAATGGTTTCTTTTGCAAACAAAAGCTTGCAATCTTTGTAAACACCTACAAAGCCCAAATACAAAGGAAAATAATAAAACTCATTTTTATTTACTGAATTAGAAACAGAATATTGATGATATATAATCTCATTATTTGTTTTATCTATATAATTCCCAAAATTTTTCAAAACATTTCCATCTATATTACATTTATGGAATAGAAAATCATTAGCATATGTACAAATTATTGGTTTTTCATCTGAAAAAGTAATTTTTTCAAGTATAAGACTTAGATTGCTTTTAATTCGAATATCTTTTATCAAAGAACCGTTATTTGAATATATTTTTATAGAATTTGATATTTTATCTATTAAATATAATTTATTTTTATATATTTTAAAATCAGAGAGTCTGCCTATTTCTCCTGGTCCTTGCCCTTTCATTGTTTTAAAGACAATTTGTTTATACTTATCAAAATCTTTCGTTAAAGAAATTTTATGTATTTGCATTACAGGCGAATCAAATATGTATATATTTTTATTTGTATCAAGAGCAATTATAGATGGTTTATATATAATAGTTTGAAGTTTCTCATATTTTAGACTTTTTTTTAGCTCCAAAAGCCCTGAAATATAAGTTCTTTCAGATGTCTTTTGTTTTTCAATGGAAATCGATTCTTTTAATCTTTTCAAATTACTATTCTCTTTGTACATGACCACATAAATACAAAGATAAAAATTAGAACCAATACATACAAAATTAATCTTGATTTTTTCATAACATTCCCTCCAACGAATCTAATAATTTAACATAAGGTGCCTTGTATTCATAATTTGTTTTCATGTTTTATTTTAATTTATAAACCAATATTTCGTAATCATCATCATCATCGTTTTCGATAATATTAAGGTAATATAATTTTTTCTTATTTGGTGAATAATAAAAGGATTTATTAAACAAATTACCAACAGCTTCTTTTAATCTTATTTCATTCAAATATTTACCTTCAGTAGAATAAAACTGCACAAATACAGGATATCCGTTTATTTTCTCTTGATAAATTCCCCTATACACTAATCCAACTAAATTATCAGTAACAAAAATACCACCAACAAAACACACATTTTTTTTAGTATTTGCAACTTTTAATGAATCTCTTTGTTTATAAGCAATTTTTAATTCTTTACTAACAAAGGGCTTAATATAATTTTTTGTTTTTTTACCGAAAATATTGACAGAATTATTTTTAAGATTAAATTTTATTATTCTTAAATCAGCTCCCCATACAAAATAAATATTATCATCCAATATATCAAAATAACCCGACATATCGTAACTTGAATAATGATCTGTTTTACTCGGTGTATCAACACCATACTTTAACTTAGATTTTATTAAATATTTTGATACATTAAATTTAGCTTCAACATTACATTTTTTTGAATACATATAATAATTGGTTTGTTTTTCACCTTGTACATAGCCTGCAATATAGACTATATTATTTTTTACAAATAAATCTGTACAAAGACTACTTAATCTTAAACAATCACGCTTATACTTATACCTATTATTCGTATAATCATATTGACTGATTTTTAGTGCTCTTATATCAGAAATCCAAATAGATTTACCATTACCATAGCAAGCATATGGAGTAATAAATTCCCCCGGTCCATGTCCTTTTCTCCCCAATAAGTACATAAATTTACCGTTTGCATCAAATACCTTTATATTAGACGCTCTACCATCAGGAAAAATAAATTCTCCGTTTTTACCCATTGTAAAATTTGATAAAGATAAGAGAACTATATCTTTTGTAGCTTTTAATTTAATTTTTTTTTCTAACTCCAATTCTATATTATTTGAAAGTATATTAAAGACAATTAACATTCCTATAATAAAAACCATACTCTTTTTTACAACCATTTTCTATTCCTCCACTATATTAAAATAATCAGCTAAGACTATTAAAACAAAAGTTAAAACAATAATTATTTATCCTCTGAATGAACGAAATTAGCATATCTAAAAATAATTGTCAACAGTTATTGTAATTTTTTTCTAAAATCATTCATCTCCCTTATTTGTAATACATTCACAATAGTTATAATGCTAAATAATTAATTGAAATTTTTCGCTAAATAGAGTATATTATTTAGTGAAAGGAGGAAAAATGAATATAAAAGAAGTGATTCGTCCCATTACTTATTTAAAAACAAACGCTGCAGATGTTTTAAATACTGTAACTCAATCCCATTCACCAATAATTATTACTCATAATGGAGAAGCAAAAATGGTTGTACAGGATATTGATTCATATAATAGAGCAAATGAATCTTTAACAATGCTTAAGATAGTAGCAATGAGCAGAGAACAAATAAAACAGAATAAGTTTAAAGACACAAATACAGTTTTCAGTAAAATAGAAAAAAAGTTAGGTATATGAACGATAAATTTCAAGTAAAATTCACAGAATGGGCTGAGCTTGATTTGGAATACATCATTGCTTATATTGCTGAAAACGATGACATACAAAAAGCAATTAAAATATTCTCAAAAATAAAAGAAAAAGTCTTTTCTCTGTCTAAATTTCCTAAAAGAGGTAGAGTCGTTCCTGAATTAAATAGAATTAATGTAAAAGACTATATAGAAATAATTTATAAATCATATAGAATTATTTATTTTATCGAAAATAAGACAGTATTTATTGTTGGAATTCTTGACGGAAGAAGAGATTTAGAATCAACACTCTATCAGAG
>CAYOTE010000080.1:0-9697 GCA_964406785.1 uncultured Clostridia bacterium | reverse complement strand
AAGGAATAGAAAAAGAAAAAAAAGAACTTGTTTATCGGATGTTTAAAAAGGGGATGTCTTTGGATAGTATTTCTGATATTACCGAGTTGAGTAAGAGTGAAATTGAAGAAATAATAAAGTCAGTTGAGAGTTAGAGATTGAAGAGGGAAAGATATTTAGGTGTATAAATGTTCCCTTTCACTACTTATAAATAGTACCTATTCGAAACATTTATAAATACCAACCCCTTAATAAATGTATAAAAGGTGATAAAAGATATCATTAGAAAACACAATTAAAGATAACAAAATTAAGAACAAGATGTCCTTATTGAGCTATTGTCAAAAGTTGTGTTTTGAGTATAGCTCAATCCGAACTGAAACGTAGTCAATTAGTTGTAGATATTAATTTAAGATAAATACGAGACAATAATGCTTTTAAAAAATCAAACAAAATCCCAAGCACATATATGTTCAATACCTCTTCGATTACCCAAAGGAACCATATCCATCGATATAACTAACTTAGGATAATTATCTTTTAATCTTTCAAGATTGCCGAACTCTCGATTTATAACATTTTCGTTGCTGAGCAAATAGGCAACTTGGATATAAAGCTTTTCATTGTTTTTCTCGGCAATAAAGTCAATTTCAAGATTATTCAATTTTCCTACAAACACGGAATAACCCTGTCGTTTCAAAAATATATAAATAATATTTTCCAAATATTTCCCAATCGAAAGGTCAAAGCTTGAAGTTTGAAAATATTTAAATCCCGTATCATTCAGGTAGTATTTTTTCTCTCCCGAAAGAATCGATTTGCCTCTTATATCGAAACGAAGTGCTTCGTGAATTACAAGAGTTTCCATAAGATAATCAAGATAAGTATTTACTGTCTCAACATTTGTCTTTATGCCGGAACTTTTTAAACAATTTACTATTGAATTAACAGAGAATAAGTTTCCGATTGAATCCATTAAAAAATTAAAAAGTCGTTTTAACAAATATGCATCTCGTATTTTATGCCTTTGAATAATATCTCTTAAAATTATAGAATCTTTTAAAGACTCTACATAGTTTTTTTGTAAGTTTTCTTTTAGTTGTAATATTTCAGGCATTCCTCCCTGTTTTAGATAACGAATAAAAGACGAACTGTCTTTTTTTATTGATAAGTAATCACAAAACTCACTATAACTAAAAGGATATATCATAAATTTAACATAACGGCCACTTAAATATGTTGCAATTTCACTTGAGAGTAATTTAGCATTTGAGCCTGTTATAAATACTTCATAATTATGAGAGTGGTCTTGCGATAATGAGTTAACTGCTCTTTCCCAGTTTGTGATTTCTTGAATCTCATCGAGAAAGATATATGTTTTTCCTTGTTGATTTATTTTACTATGGAATTGTTTTACAACATTCATAAGAGTATCACTGTCTTGTATAAAATTAAAATCATAAATATCCATATTTATATAGAGTATCTGTTTGGGATTAACTTTTTTTACATCTATAAGGTAGTTAATAATCATTTTCAGTATATAACTCTTACCTGAACGACGTTGTCCTAAAAGGACTTTTATAAGTTTGTTGTCGATGAAATCTTCTATTTTATTGATATAATCTTTTCTTTTATATCCTATATCAATCTCTTGTGAATTCCAAAAATTATATTTTTCCAAAATATCAAACATACACCCTCCTATCGGTTTATATTTGACAATTTAACCTAAATATATAGATTTGTCAAACATACTTGAAATTATTGACTTTTTTTATTGAGGTGTATTTAATGTCTAAAGAATTATACAGTATATGATACCGGATTTACAACAATTTTTTATAGAAATAATGATTTTAATAATGAAACTGAAAAAATAACTAATAATTCCGATTCTAAAAAGAATAATTTCGGAAGCGATGTTATAAAAACACTAAAATATATAGACGAAACACCAACTATAACGGCAAGAGAGTTAGGCTCTAAAATGAAAAAAAGTCCCCGAACAATAGAAAACTACATTAAAAAGCTTAAAAAGAAAGGCATTTTATATAGAATAGGTCCAAATTTAGGCGGTCATTGGGAGATTAGAATCAATGACAAAATAAAATAATGAAAAATAAATCTTGAAATTAATGATGTAGATTTGATTAATAAAATAATATCAAGAAAATCTCTGCGATCAGGTTCAATTGGTGCTATTTGTGGATTAGGTGGAATACTTACAATGCCTATAACGATGCCTGCTGATATGTATTATTCTTTTAAAATACAAGCTAGGTTAGTTTTATCAATAGCTTATATTTATGGATTGGATCTGACAACTGAAGAAACTGCGACTGATATATTGCTTGTTATGGGAGGTAATATTGCAGTAAGTTTTGATTGAAATTTTAGGTTCATTGCGAGATTTGAAAAATTATTATTGTATAAAAGGCTTTATGATTTTTTGTATGTTTTTTATTGCATAAAAAGGTAATGATATAACAGGAAGTGTATTATTAAAAGAATGTTGTGAAATTTTTACACCAATAGACAGGTTGTTTTTTTTAAAGAATAAATGCATACTTTTTAACGTGCCGGTTTTACCCGCTTTAACTTCTACCGGCAAAATTTTTGAACAACATGGAATTATGAAATCGACTTCGGCGTTACTACTTTTAGCCTCTCTAACCCAATAAAATAATGAAGATTGTGTATAGAAATCTTGATAACTCAATAATTCTTGAGCAACAAATTGTTCTGCAATTGCACCGTTGTTAATATTTATAAAATCATCATTTATAGATAAAAGCAATTCACTGTTAAGCCCGCAAATATTCTGCATCAAACCTATATCGAGAAAAAATGTTTTAAAGGTGTTTTCTTTTGATTCCGCTTCAAGAGGTAAACCGTTTCCACTACTATGTTTTACTTTGTAAACTACTCCCGCTTTTTCTAATAAGTTAAGAGCATCTTTCAAATCTCTCGACTGCATATCTCTGTCAATCTTTGAATATTTGAATTTTTTACCTACAAATTTAGGAACGCCGTAAAATACTTTTTGAAGATATTTGTATTTTATTTTATTTGCATATTTTCCAAAATCATCTCTATATGTCTGAATTATTATTGATTGCACATTTAAACATCGTTTTATATCTTTTGAGCTTATGTATTCTTGAACAACAGCTGGCATTCCACCAATAATAGAATATAATTTTACAAATGAGAGTATATGCTCATGAATTGCCTTTGAAGGTAAATCATTCCAACTAAATTTTTCGATTATTTCTCTAATTTTTATTTCTCCGATTGCATAGAGAAACTCTAAAAAAGAAAGAGGTTTTAAAAAAATATACTGTATCCTGCCAACGGGCATTTTGAAATTATCTTGTGATAATGAAAATTCCAATAATGAGCCTGCACCGATAATATGAAGTTCAGGAAACTGTTCATAGAAATACCGTAAAGATATTATGGCATTCGGACATTCTTGTATCTCATCTAAAAATAATAGTGTTTTGCCTGCAATAATTGAAGCATTTGAAAGGATTGAAATGGACTCAATTATTTTCTCGGGTTCCAATGTATTAAAGCAAAGTTTAAACTTTGGATTTTGTTCAAAATTTATTTCAACAATATTTTCAAAATATTGTTTCCCGAATTTTCTAACTGAATACGATTTGCCGACCTGCCTTGCTCCTCTTAACAAAAGAGGATACCTTCTATTTTCATTTTTCCATTCTTCAAATTTCTTCTCAATATCTCTTCTCATTTTGCCTCTCTCTTTAATTCAATTTAACTTAATATACCATTATATGTAAAAAATGCATAAAACACAAGGTTGTTTTCTGCAAAAAATGTGTAAAACACAAGGTGAATATCTGCTTGATATGTTTTTGTAAAATATTTTTATATCCTATATCAATCTCTTGTGAATTCCAAAAATTATATTTTTTCAAAACATCAAGCATTCGCCCTCCTCCTTATTGGGCATTGCAGTAGGTTTTGATTAAAATTTTAGGATTATTAGCTTATTTCTTTTTAGTCTTATTTTTAGTATAATGGTGTATGACAAATCGATATTTTATTTTTTTTATATCCTGGTTATTTCCGGGAGCTGGTCATTTAATACAAAAAAAGTACGTTAAAGGTGCAATTTTTGTTACGGGAATTGTGAGCCTGCTATTACTCGGAGTGATTATGAAGGGTAAGTTTTTTGATACCAAAGAGATGCATCCGTTGCTTTTATTGGGCTTTTTCGGAGATGTAGGCAGTGGTATTTTCTACTTTATTATTGATAAAATGGGCGTGGCAAGAGAGTCAACAAATATAGCCTATGTAACATATCATTACGGTACTACATACCTCGTTACAGCCGGTCTTCTCAATTATTTAATTGCTTTAAATGCCTTTGATATAGCCAAGAAGAGAGGCAAAAAATGATTTTTAGAAGCCATTTTATAACCATGCTCATATATACCATTATCGTGTCAACGATTCTTGCTATGGTAAGATTTGAAAAAAAAGAAGAAATTATTAAAGCAGGCTTGAGAATGTTCCTAATGATGACAGGCGGAGTTATAATATTCAGTTGGATAATGTATCTTATTTAATAATACAAGCTTTTTTATTCTATATTAATTAACAATCAGGTATTTTCACGATTTTTAAAGTTGACATAAAAGTTTTAGGTAAATCCTGCAATTTTCATCAAAATTGTAACGAAATGTCCAAGAAACTTATTATAACAAATTAAACGATTGAGCTAAATGAATAAATAGTATAACTATTTTGTAATGCAGTGATTGAGTTTAATGCAGTTAGAATGAGTATATTGGACATTGCAGTAGATTTTGATTAAAGTTTTAGGTAAATATATCTGTTTGACTTTTATATGAAGCTCTGTTATTTTTTGTGTATGATAAATAAAAAGGTTTGTTTAATTATTAGAGACGGATGGGGCAAAGGAAAGGAAGAAAAATCCAATGCTATTTTTATGGGAAAAACGCCAAATGCCGACAGGTATGAAAAGGAGTCTCCAACGACTCTTATAAACGCTTCAGGCTTGGGTGTCGGATTGCCCGAAGGCTATCAGGGAAACAGTGAAGTTGGGCATTTGAATATCGGTGCGGGCAGGGTTGTATATCAGAGTTTAACAAGAATTGATAAGTCAATCGAAGACGGAGATTTTTTTACCAATGAGGCATTTTTAAATGGAATAAAGATTGCCAAAGAAAAAAACTCCTGTATTCATCTCATAGGTTTAATTCAAGGAGAAGGTGTTCATTCGGTAACAAGACATTGCTTGAGCTTATTAAAATTAATTAAGGATAATGATTTCTCCAATGTAAAAATACACGCTATTGCAGACGGTAGGGATACACCGCCTAAATCGGCAATGGAGCATATGCGTTTTTTACAAGACGGAATAGACCGTATAGGAATAGGAAGTATTGCAAGTCTTACAGGCAGATATTATTTAATGGACAGGGATACCAATTGGGATAGAACGGAAATAGGATATAGGGCAATAATGGAGGGCAATGGTCAAGATACGGATAATTGGGAAAGTGCCATTAAGGAAGCTTACTCAAACAAAGAGACCGACGAATTCATAAAGCCTCGTGTTATTAATTATAACGGAATGGACGAGGATGATGTGATTATATTTTTTAATTTCCGCTTTGACAGGACAAGACAAATCACAAAGGCTATAGTTGAGCCTGACTTTAAAGAATTTAAAACAAAACAACATAATATTCATTTTATTGCCATGACACATTACTATGATAATGGCAATTTCACAGAGGCTTTTCCCGAGTTGAGATATGTTAATATTTTGGGTGAGGTAATAGAAAAGGCAGGATTAAAACAGTTAAGATGTGCAGAAACGGAAAAATACGCTCATGTAACATTTTTTTTCAACGCCTTAAGAAATACTCCCTTTGACAATGAGGATAGAATTTTGATAAACAGTCCCAAGGTTGCAACCTATGACTTACAACCTGAAATGAGTGCTTACGAGGTAAGGGATAAATTATTGGGAGCCGTTGAATCGGATAAATATGATCTTATTATATGTAACTTTGCCAATGGCGATATGGTCGGACATACGGGAGTTTATCCGGCTATAATAAAGGCGGTCGAAGTTGTTGATAAATGTGTGGGTGAAGTAGTTAGTAAGATGACAAAAACGGGCGGTGTATCAATTATCATGGCAGATCATGGTAATGCTGATAAAACCACCTTGCCTGACGGTAGCCCGATGACATCGCATACCAAAAATCCGGTACCTCTCAGTATAATTAACGGCGGAAAACTTCAATTAAGGGACGACGGTAGTCTATGCGATATTGCACCCACAATCCTTGAGATAATGAATATTAAAAAGCCCGTTGAAATGACAGGAACAACTCTGATAATAAAGGGATAAAATGCAAAAGTATAAACGATTTATTGTGGGACAATTAGAGACAAATTCTTATATTGTATATTCGGAGGAAACAAAATCTTGCTTTATAATTGACCCTGCGGATAAGTCTGACGAGATGAATGATTTTATCTATAAAAACAATTTAAAACCGCTTTACGTCATTCTCACTCACGGACATATGGATCATTGCGGAGGAGCAAAATTTTTCTGCGATGAGTATAATATTAAAATAATGATACATACAGCCGATGTTGACTTAATATTTTCATCTATTAATTTACAGTTGAAGGATAATCTCGGTTTATCCGAGCCACCAAAGCCCACTCGATTTTTAGAGGATAACGAGTCCATTGAAGAGGCTGATTTGAAACTTAAGGTACTTCATACTCCGGGGCATACACCGGGCTCAATCTCATTATTATTTGACAAGACAATTCTATCGGGAGATACCTTATTTTTCGGCTCAATCGGACGCACAGACCTTCCCGGCGGTAATTACGAGACTATACAAAAATCCCTTGCAAAATTAATAACATTTCCTGATAATACGGAAATTCTTCCCGGACACGGTGATTTCACAACAATAGGTCAAGAGAAGCGAATAAATCCCTTTCTTTAAAATATAATGTTTAATCAAGGTGAATTTGATAAGGAAATAAAAAAATATATTATATATTTGCAGATAGAGAGGGGGCTTTCCGAGAATACTTTAACCTCATACACTCAGGAACTTCAAAAGTTAAGAATTTTCCTAAGCACCAAAAATTTGAATCATAAAAAAATAGACAAGGAGGTAATTCTTAATTTTTTTAGGGATAAACTCAATAGTGAAAATAAGGTGCAATCAAGAACTCATCTACATTCTGTAATTAAAGGCTTTTATAATTTTCTCATCTTTGAAGACTTGATGGATTATAATCCTCTATCAGGTATATCCACACCTAAAAAGTGGAACCTCCTACCCAAGTATTTAACGATGAATGAGGTGTCGGAATTATTGGAATTACCCGATTTATCCAAGCCGACAGGAGTCAGAAATAAATCAATACTGGAAATGATGTACGCAACAGGACTTAGAATTTCCGAATTAATAGGCTTAAAGACAAATAATGTCTATCTTGAGGAAAATTTTATAAGAGTAATAGGTAAGGGTAATAAGGAGAGGATTATCCCCTTTGGCTCAAAAGCCGGTCAATATTTACAAAAATATTATGAAAATGCAAGACCCCTGCTCTTAAAAGACAAGAAATCCAACATTGTTTATTTAACCTCAAGAGGAAAGGGAATGACAAGACAAAGTGCGTGGAAAATCATTAAAAAATACGGAGAGAGTTTAAGACTGTCTTTTGAACTATCGCCTCATGTTTTAAGACATTCCTTTGCCACACACCTTGTTGAAAACGGAGCTGATTTGAGATCCGTTCAAATGCTACTTGGGCATTCAAGCATATCGACAACGGAAATATACACCCATCTCGCAAAAAATCGATTACAAGAATCCTACAATAAGCACCACCCCAGAGGCACATAAAACCTAAAATTTTCAGATAAAGATTTATTTATCTTTTCTTTTCATGAAGATATCTTTTATTTTGTTCTTGGGTATATTATGTTCGTTTTTAAAGTGATTATATATATCGTCTATTGATTCAATACTGATAGATGAGGAAGGTGGTTTTTTTTGTCCCTCTATAACTATTACAAACTCGCCGAGCAGGTTTATATTTAAGAGAATATCTTCTAAATCCGAAAGCTTACCTCTTATTACCTGTTCGTTTTTTTTGGTCAATTCCTTGATTAATGCAAATTCCCTATTACCAAATACCTCATACGCCGATTGCAAAAACATCTCAACTCTCTTTGGTGATTCATAATATATCATAGTATCCGAATTTTGTGAATATTTTTTTAACAGAGATAATAAATCGCCTTTTTTTCTGGGGGAAAAGCCAAGAAATACAAATGAATTAGACTCAATGCCCGATAAGGTTAGGGCTGGGACAAAAGCTGTTGGACCGGGAAGAGATTCTATGGCTATATTATTGTCAATTGCAGTCCTTATAAGAAAATATCCCGGATCTGAAATAACAGGCGTTCCCGAATCGGTTATCAGTGCAGCTGTCTCCGTTTGTAATTTTTTTATTATTCTTGCCGTTTTAATTTTTTCTTTAGGCTTATAATAGCTGAGCATAGGTTTTCTAATATTTAGATGAGTTAAAAGCTTTAGAGAATATTTTGTATCTTCGGCTATAACAAAGTCAACCTTATTAAGAGTTTCAATTGCTCTTAAGGTAATATCTTTTAAATTACCAATCGGTACGGGCGTGATATAGAGTGTCAATTTTCTATACTATTTGTCCGATACAATAATTTGTAATCAAATTCGCAATCAAATTCGCAAACAAATTCATAAGCAAAATCATAAGCAAAGCCATAAACAAATCCATCATCAAACCCATAAAAATTATATCAGAGCCACGGGAGGCATACATCTCTTATACTCCGAGTGCTTCATTAAGAGCATTACCCGCCTAATATTATCTACTGAAAATCCCATTGCGTTTATTTGCGAAGACAGCTTTTCTAACTCCGTTGCATTGTATAAAATTTCATCAAGAGCATCATATGACATACCTATCTCGTCCTCGTCGGTTTGACCGTACCATAGATCGGCTGAAGGTTTTTTATTAATAATTGATTCGGGAATATTCATCATCTTGGATAACTCGACAACCTCTGTCTTATACAAATCCCCAATTGGTAAAAAGGCTGCGGCTGCATCTCCGTATTGAGTTGCATAACCTATCAGTATTTCACTCTTATTTGACGTGCCGACAACGAGGGCTTCTTTTCTCACCGAATAATCGTATAGAACAGACATCCTCTCTCTTGCACATTTATTTCCAATTTGAAGCGGGTTATCTGTCGGGTATCTATCAAAGTATGCATCAACCGAAGGGGATATATCAATTACATCATACTGTACATTTAACTGTTCACAAACTTTTTTACCGTCAATAAGACTGTCTTCCGAGGATATTTTATAGGGAAGGAGCAGGGCAAATGTATTTTCACTACCCAATGCCTCTACTGTTAAAGCCAATGTCAGGGCAGAGTCGATACCGCCGGATACTCCGACAAGACCGTTCTCAAATCCATTTCCAATAACATAGCGTTTGATAAAACCAACAATTTCTGATTTTGCCTTAGTATAATCAATTCTGTTCACATCACACCTCCGTCTTTGTGTATATCGTATGTGATTTTATAGCACAAAGAGGAGGTATAATCAAATTC
>CAYOTE010000079.1:0-9746 GCA_964406785.1 uncultured Clostridia bacterium | reverse complement strand
TAAAAAAAATTATATTTTTTGGGCTTTTTTATGTTGACTTTCAACGTAATAACTGACACGAAAGTTATTATAATATTTTTTTTGAAACTTTCTTTTATTATTTTGTATCAAAGGTTATATGGTGACAAATTTAAGATTAAATAAAGGAGGTTAAAATGGTAAATTTTAAAAAAAATATTTTGTCGAGGAAAAGTAATTATGTATTGTTATTTTTAATTATGTTTTCAATGATTTCTATATTGGGTTACACTAAGAATTTTGAAAATGAAGAAGTTTTTATTTATAGTAACGGATTTGGAAATGGTGGTTATCTTGGTGTAAGCATTGTAAGAATTCCAAAAAAAGAAAAGGAAAAACTTGGCGTTAAGTTTGGTGTAAAAGTGAATAATGTTGAAAAAAAATCACCCGCATATAAGGCAGGTATAAAGACCGGTGATGTTATTCAATATTTCAATAAGGAAAAGATCAGAACGCCTTATAGTTTGACAAAGATTGTAAGAAAACAAAAACCGGGTACGAGAGTTAAGCTTCATATTGTCAGAAATAAGAAAAACAAAACAATCTCGCTAAAGTTGGGAGATTATAATAAAACGTTTCAGCCAAAGTATATTAATAAAAAAAGAGCTTTTCTTGGGGTTCAACTTGAAAATATGACTGCTGACTTTGGCGATTATTTCGGAGTTAAAAACGGAGAAGGTGCATTAATAAGAGTTGTTGAAGCTGATACTCCGGCTGAGGAATCTGGATTTAGAGCGGGCGATGTTATAATAAAAATAGAGGACAAAACTATTAAGAATGCAAATGATGTTTCAAAAGTATTGGCAAAGTTTAAGAAGGGTGATACTGTGAATATAGTGTTTTTAAGGCATAAGAAGAAAATGAGTGTAAGAGTTGATTTAGATGAGCGAGAAAGATTTGGTGGTTTTAATTTTAAATTTAATTTTGATAAATTAAGGCATTTAAAAGAGCTTAAGGCGTTAGAGTTAGAAAGTGGTGCACTTACCTCAAATATAGAAAGGTTGATACCATATAAAAATGAACTTAATTCATCACTTATGGATTTAACTCGTAGGATGAAGAGGTATGAAATTATTATGAAAAAAAAGAAAGAAAAGATAGAGCGAATGAGAAGGGAAAAACAGAAAATTGTTAATGTTAAAGCAGAGGAAGAGTTATAGACAATATTTTTAATTATTGTGATTATGCTTATAAATTAGTTTTAATAGTTGGTTGAGTAAATATATAATGGGAGGGACTACTCCTCCCCCTCCCTTTATATGTTTAGTCTTGTTTTGACTTATAAAGGTCGGTTAAATGTACAAATGTGGAGAATTTATGTTTGATAAAAGATGGGTTTTATGTTAAATTATAGAATATGAAAAAAGTTTTATTGAGGATATTTTTCTATTCGTTAGCAACTGCTTTTTTTGCTTTTATATTTGGACTTACTGTTATAAATACTATGGGTTATTTTATAAAGGGAAAAGAGATTAAAACACCAAATTTTATTAATTTGTCTCTTGAAGAGGCAAGAAATAAAGCATATAAGGCAGATGTTCGTCTGGAAGAATTGCTTTTAAATAGCGAGATATCTAAGCCTGAGATGATAATCAGTCAATACCCATTATCGGGAAGCTTAATAAAAGAATCCGGTAATAGACTAATTAAGATATATTATACACCCAAAAAGTCCGAGGTAATTATGCCTGATCTTTCCGGTTTAAGTATAGTTGAGTGCAAAAACATACTGAAAGGGAAAAGCCTAAGATGGTATTTTTCTTTTATTTATTCGTATTCTGCCCCCTTGGATTACGTTATATCTCAAACACATATTGCAGGAACGAAGGTAAAAAAAAGTAGCAAAGTTGGTGTCTTGATAAGTAAGGGCCGATTTATTACTGCTTACGTTATGCCCGAGTTAATAGGTAAAAAGGCAGATATAGCATTGGGCGTTTTTGAAACAAGGGGAATAAATATATCAAAAATTTCATACAAAACATATGAAGGACTTGAACCCGGTATAATAATAAATCAATCACCGAGGCAGGGGTATAAGATAAATAACAGGTCTATAATTAAATTAGAGGTAAGTGAATGAATAATAACAAGAGTTTTAATCCGGTATTTCCTTCTGTCTTGTCAACAAATTTCTTTGACTTGGAGAATAAGCTCATAGATTTTTCCGAAGCAGGTATAGATTTTATTCATTTGGATGTAATGGACGGTAATTTTGTTACGAATATATCTTTCGGACCGTCTATGCTTAAGGCAATAAAATCAAAATTTCCTTTTATGATTGATGCACATTTAATGGTAGATAATCCAAAAGAGGTAATTCCGTGGTTTATTGATGCCGGAGCCGACTGGATTTCTTTTCATATAGAGACAAAGGATAATATTGCAGAAAATATTAAAATGATAAAAAGCTCGGGAATAAAAGCCGGAATAGCCTTAAATCCCGATACAGATATTGAACAAATTATACCGTTTATTAATGAGGTTGATTACATCCTTTTTATGAGTGTTTTTCCCGGATATGGCGGACAAAAATTTATGCGGGACGTATTAAATAAGATAATTGAATTGAATAAGATAATTGTAAGAACCGATATATCTCCTATTATACAAATTGACGGAGGTGTTAATTCTGACAATATCGCTAAGATAAGAGATGTTGGTGTTCAATCCTATGTTGTAGGGACGTATCTTTATAATTCTTCAAATATTTCCAAAACTATAAATGAACTTAGAGGAGCTTAAAAATGTTTAAAAAAGTATTTATTATAATTGCTATAAGTGTTACATTATTGATTTCTATTACTAATTGTAAATCAAAGAAAGACGTTGTAATTAATCCGACGGATATGGGTACAAGTGAGATTATGTATAAAAAGGCAAATGCCTTTATTAAAAAAAATCCTGAGAAATCAAGATTATTATTCAAAGAAATAATCCAACTCTATCCCGAGAGTATCTATGCAAAAAAGGCAAAGATTGGAATTGCCGATTCTTATTTTAAGCAAAAAGATGTTTCTTCTTTGATAATCGCTTTTTCCGAATATCAAGAGTATGTGAATTATTATCCTGATTCTCCCGATGCAATATATGCAAAGTATCAGGCAGCGATGTGTTATTATAAGTTGAAGTATAAACCGGGAAGAGATCAAACGTATACATTTAAGGCTATTGAGGCTTTTGATTCTTTAATAAAGGCATATCCCAATACAAAGGAAGCAAAAAAAGCTAAGGAATTGGTAAGGGAATGTAGAGAAAATCTTGGAATTCATTTCTATAAGATTGGAAAATCCGATTATCTTTTAAAAGCATATAGAGGTGCTATAAGAAGATTTAAACAGGTTATGGACAAGTATCCCGAGTTTAAACAAAATGAAAAATTGTTTTTTTATACCGGTAAGAGTTATGTTAAACTTAGGGAATATGATTCTGCAACATCATTTTTTCAAAGAGTAATGACGGAATATCCTAAATCAAAATTTGCCAAAAAGTCTAAAAAAATGTTAAAGAAAATAGTCAAGTTGAAGATATCCGCACCACCAAGAAAATTAAAAAATAAAAAAAAAGACAAATCCTGAAATTTTGCATTTAATATTTTCTTATAGTAAAATATCCGTGGAGAAATTAATGAGAATAAAGATTAACTTAATTTGCAAGGTTGGTGCCTTGATACCCTTTGATTATAATTATAATCTTTACCTCAATATCAGGAAGGTGTTGTTTGACTATTTAAAGCAACATAAACCTAAGTACGTTACTAAGTATAAGAATAACTTTCCTAATTTCACATTCTCTCAGCTGATGATACCAAAGAGAAGTATTGAACCGGGTTTTTTAAAAATAGAGTCAACTTATTTTTCAATATTTCTAACATCGGTTGATAATAGATTTATGGAGTATATTATAAAGGCTTTTTATACGAAGATGTACTTTTCTATCTTTACCGATAAGTATAAGATTATGAAGATTGATATAGTTGATGAGCCGGAGTTTAAGAGTCCTATGAAATTTAGAATGCTCAGTCCGATGTTTCTTGCTAAGCATAAGAACGGAAAAATTACCTTTATAAGGGCAGAGGATAGTGACTTAAATGAATACTTTAGTAAGGAATTAATTGATAATAGGAAAAGATATTTCAATGATAAATTAAATCCCGATAATATCAAGTTATACATTGATCAACACTATCTCGAAAGTAAGAGGAGAACGAGTCGTTTTTTTACAATTAGAAATATAAATTATAAGACAATTCTTGCTCCTATTTACCTTGAGGGTGATATTGAGCTTATCAAGTTTGCCTATGAAAACGGCGTAGGAAGCAAGACTAATTACGGTTTTGGAATGTTGGGCTTAGCTTAACGATAGTTTGATTTTATGGATGAAATAAAAAAGGAAATTGAAGTCTTATCAGAGAAACTTTTATATCATCAAAAGCTGTATTATGCCGAGTCTGCTCCTGAAATATCCGATCTGGAGTACGACAGCCTTTTTGACAAACTTATAGCTCTTGAGAAAAAATATCCTCAATTTATAAGTATAAATTCTCCAACAAAGCGGGTTGGGAGTGATTTGGATAATAGTTTTGCTGAAATGGAGCATACCATACCCGTCTTATCCTTGGACAAGGAGTACTCTTTTGAAGGTATAGTTAAATGGGTTGAAAAAAACATAAATCTCGTAAAAAGAAAAATAAATTTTGTTATAGAGGAAAAATTAGACGGAGCCTCTATCGTTCTCTATTATGAAAACGGAAATTTACAAAATGCTCTTACAAGAGGTAATGGTAAAATAGGTAATGTTGTAACAGAAAACGTTAGAACAATAAAAAATATTCCGTTGAGATTACCCGAGTCCGTCACAGTAGCCGTGAGAGGAGAAATTTTTATAAAAAAAAATGATTTTTTAAAGTATAATAAAAAATTTGATAATAAATATTCTAATGCAAGAAACCTTGCTTCAGGCTCATTGCGACAAATGAAATCATCAATAGTCTCGGATGTACCTCTTAGAATGATAGCGTATGAGGGATATTTTTCTCAGGATGTTATTAATGCAAATCCTAAATTGGAACAACATGTATATAATCTGATAAAACTAAATGAACTTGGTTTTGAAATTGGAAATAAGCCTATTTTTATATCTGATGATGGTGATATGCGTAAGTCTTTGACATCGTATAAAGAATTGATAGAGACAGGAAATTTAGAGCATATTGAAACTTATATAATGCAAAAAAACGAGAAAAGAGCCGAACTTGACTATGAGATTGACGGACTTGTATTTAAGATAAATGAGTTGGAAGTCAGGGAGCTTTTAGGATATACTTCACATCATCCGAGATGGGCGATTGCGTATAAGTTTGAGTCTCCAATGGCAGAGACTACTCTCTTGGATATTTCAATTCAAATAGGAAGAAACGGAAGGGTTACACCGGTAGCAGAGTTAGAGCCTGTAAAAATTGCAGGAAGCGTTATATCACGTGCTACTCTACATAACTCCGAGTATATTGATTTACTTGATTTAGGAATTGGTGATACTGTCTCTATTTCAAAAAGAGGAGATGTAATCCCTGCAGTCGAAGAGGTTATAATAAAAAATCCCGATGGATTTAATAAATTTAAATTTCCTGATACTTGCCCATTTTGTTCGGAAAAATTTATAAAAGAGGGTGCTCATCATTTTTGTGTCAATAAGGAATGTCCCGAGCGAATGAAACGTACAATAATTTATTTTGCCTCAAAGGGACAGATGGATATTGAATCTCTTGGTGATAAGACAATTATGCTCCTATATGATAAGGGATATATAAGAGATGTTGTTGATATTTACAGTATAGATTATAAAAGATTACTTACCGAGGATGGATTTAAAGAAAAAAAGATAAAAAATATAAGAGACAGTATTGAGAAGAGTAAGGCCAAACCTTTTGCAACGGTTTTATCGGCTCTTAGTTTTGACGGTATAGGTAAGAGCAGGGCAGAAGAACTTATCGCAAACGGATTGAATTCAATAGAAAAAATAATAGATATTGCAAATAATAACGATGTACAGGCTCTTATTGAAATAGACGGAGTCGGGGATATATTGGCAAAATCAATTATTTCTCAGTTTAAAGATGAAAAAAGAATTGAACAAATAGAAAAATTAAAAAAACTCGGATTAAATTTCAAACAGGATTATGATGAAGAAAAAGACTCTTTAAATTCTGATTTTTCAGGGCAGATATGGGTTATAACAGGAACATTTGAACATTTTAAACCGAGAACATTGGCAACAAAAGAGATAAAGAAAAGAGGCGGAAAAATATCCTCAAGTGTAAGTTCAAAGACTACATATCTCTTGGCTGGTGAGTCTGCAGGTTCAAAATTAAAAAAAGCCGAAAAGTTAAAAGTACAAATAGTCAATGAAACCAAATTTTTAAAGATGCTTAAGGGAGATTTACAATGATAAAAAGACTTAGATTGGAAAATTATTTAAGAGAGATTTATAAGTATAAGGAGTTTGAAGATTATTGTTATAACGGACTTCAAATCGAGGGAAGGAATGAAATTAATAAGATAGCCTTAGGTGTTTCGCTTAACACAAATCTTATAGATAAGGCAATAGAAATTAACGCAAATGCAATTATTGTTCATCATGGATTTTTTGGTAAGAGCTTTACGGCAATTCAAAAGAGAAAAAAAATACTTATTGAGAAATTAATCAAAAACGATATATCATTATTCGGTATTCACCTGCCAATGGATGCACAAAAAGAGATAGGTCATAATGCCCTGTTATTTAACGCAATAGGAGCAAAAGTTGATATTGACTACGAGATGGGATTTATAGGTAAGAATATTAATAAATTAAGCTTGGATGATATGATAGACTCTTTTTCAAAATTTTTAAGGTCGAACAAAGCTTCAAGGGTATGTTTGAATTCACCCTTTAATATATATACCGAGTCCGGTTTTACATTCTTAAATAATGGTCCTGATGTACCGAATAGAATAGGAATTATTTCGGGAGGTGCATCAAATTATTACGAGAGAGCAATAAATTTAGGGGTTGATACCTTTATTTGTGGAGAGATAAAGGAAGAGATTCCATCACTATCATTTGATACAAAAACAAATTTTATATGCTTAGGTCATTATAATTCGGAAAAACCTGGAATTTTAAAGCTTAAAGAAATCCTTGGCAATGAATTTGAAGTAGTTACGGAATTCATTGATATTCCTAATCCGATATAATCCCCAAAATTTTTTGATGAAAGTTTTTGGTTTTATATTAAAATTTTAGGTAAAAAACATTGTTTATATTTTTTTTATTTGTTAATATAAGTTGTGTTTAAAAATTAATGTTTAAACTTAAAGGAGGAGATAATGACAAAATTAAGAGAAATTTATTATTGTGAAAAATGTGGTAATGTTGTAGAGATACTTAACGAAGGAGCACCTGCTCTTGTATGTTGTGGCGAAAAAATGATTAAACTTGAGGCTAAGACAGAGGACTCAAGTACAGAAAAGCACGTTCCTTATGTGCAAGAAAAGAATGAGGGTATAATTGTTAAAGTAGGACAAAATGCTGCTCATCCTATGTTAGAAAAACATCTTATCAAATTTATTGAGGTTCAAACGGTTAATGAAGTGTATAGAAGAGAATTAAAACCCGATGATGCTCCCGAAGCGTGGTTTCCTGTTAAAAAAGAGAACGTTATTGGGGTAAGAGAGTGGTGTAATTTACACGGACTTTGGAAAGCTTAGGGGGGATTATGTCAAAATTAAAGGGAACGAAAACTGAAAAAAACCTATGGGATGCTTTTGCCGGCGAGTCTATGGCAAGGAATAAATACACATACTTCGCCAAAATAGCAAAAAAAGAGGGATATGAGCAAATTGCAAATTTATTTTTAGAGACTGCACAAAACGAGATGGAGCATGCAAAATTACACTTTAAAGCCCTTGAAGAATTGGGTTGTACTATTGATAATTTAAAAGCTGCTGCCGGTGGCGAAAACTATGAGTGGTCTGAGATGTATCCGAATATGGCAAAAGATGCAAGAAAAGAGGGCTTTGATAAAATTGCAGAGATGTTTGAAGGTATTGCCGAAGTAGAAAAACAGCACGAGAAAAGATATAAAAAACTATTATCAAATATAGAAAAGGGAACGGTCTTTGTTAAAGAGGGTAAGATATATTGGAAGTGTTTAAATTGCGGACATATTCATGAGGGCTTGGAAGCTCCTGAAATTTGTCCTGTTTGCAAACATCCGAAAGCCTATTTTGAAGTTCACAAGGAGAATTATTAATCTTTTTTGCAATTATAGTTTAAGGATAAATCGTATTTATTTTAACGGACTATGACTGAATGCTTTTCTTATTTCCTGTGTTTCTTGCCATACCTGTTTGTTTTTTTTTAAAAATTTAATTAATTTAGGACTGCTAATCATAAGACGTTCTGATGTTGCTCTTACGCTTGCAGAGTTCGATTTGAAATAATAAAAAGCCTTTAAAACTGAAAAAGCAAAGGTATGTTTTTTATCACTTATGTCGTTTTGGAAGGTTAGGGTGTCTAATAAGTCTATATCATCGTTTTCTTCTGATATTTTTATTTTTAATGCAATTTCCAATCTTAGTTTTGAAACCGCAATATCAAGATTTCTATGCGTCTCTCTAAATTCAGAAGCCGTAACGGCTATGTTACTCTTTATATGAGTCAGTCTTACCGCACTTAATTTTCGATTTCTCTTTTGTCCACCCGGTCCCGAGGCTTGATAATTAACTGTCTTACACTCTCTTAATAATTCCGTATCCGTTTTTTTTAAAACTTCAATGGTTGCCCTTACATTAAGCATTTAAATTAAGCACAAATTTATTTATTGATTTTTTTCTTTATAAAATTAATTAAACCGTTATTTTCAAGTATCTCCATAACTGTTTTCGGATATGGAGGAAAATTAAAATCACCGTTTTTTGTTATTATTTTACCGTTTTTCATATCAACTGTAATTTCATCACCGTTTTCAATTGCCTCTACGGCTTCCGGTGATTTTATAGCCGGCATGCCTGCATTTATAGCATTCCTGAAATATATTCTTGAGAATGATTTTGCAATAATAACTTTTATACCTGAATATTTTATGGCAACGGCAGCTTGCTCTCTTGAAGAACCCATACCAAAATTTTTACCTGCAACTAAAATATCTCCGTCTTTAACATTATTTATAAAATCGGAGTCGAGATCTTCCAATGCATGCTTTGCCATTTCCTCGGGTTCCATTTTTTGATAAGTATATTTTCCGGGAAATATCACATCCGTATTTATATCATCGCCATACTTCCATACTCTTCCTTTAAAATTATTTATCATTATTATCTCCTATCGGGCTTGTGATTTTTCCCGTAATAGCCGAAGCAGCCACAGAGGCAGGCGAACCAAGGTAAATCTCAGCATCACGACATCCCATTCTTCCCTTGAAATTTCTATTTGCCGTAGAAAATGTTCTCTCGCCGGGAGCCATAACACCCTGATGAGCACCAAGACAGGGGCCACATCCCGGATTAAGTATTATTGCACCGGAATCAATAAGTGTAGCAAGTATTCCCTCTGACATTGCGTCCTTATATACCGTCCATGAAGCAGGAACTATCAACGTTCTTATCTTAACCCTATTTCCCTTTAAAATTTTAGCTGCATCCCTTAAATCTTCAAGTCTGCCGTTTGTACAAGTACCTATCAAAGCCTGA
>CAYOTE010000078.1:0-9756 GCA_964406785.1 uncultured Clostridia bacterium | reverse complement strand
AAAAAAGAATATGAGGAAAAAGGGTATTCAGGGCGTTTTGGAGCAGGTCTGCCGAGGATAAATGACGGAGCATTACTGTTCTTACAACACATGATCTCAAAGATGAAACCTGAAGGAAGCAGGATTGGAATTGTCTTTAACGGATCGCCATTGTTTACAGGGCAGGCAGGAAGTGGTGAGAGTAATATCAGAAAATGGATATTTGAAAATGATTGGTTAGAAGCGATAATTGCATTACCTGACCAACTTTTCTACAATGCAGGAATCTCAACATACATTTGGATCATCAACAATAAGAAATCTTTAAAAAGAAAAGGAAAAGTTCAATTGATAAATGCCACAGGTTTAAAAGATGATGAATTGATTAAAGAAGGGAAATTGGATTTAAACCGTTTTTATGAAAAGATGACGAAGAGTCTTGGAAATAAAAGAAAAAAAATTGCTGAAAACGGAGATGAGAAAGGTATCGGTTTCATTACAAAGTTATATGGAGATTTTGAAGAGAATGAATTTGTAAAGATATATCCGAATGATTTTTTCGGGTATTGGAGGATCACTGTTGAACAACCTTTAAAAACCGAGAACGAGGAAATAGAAAGAAATAAAAAAGGAGATCCAAAACCTGATACATCTTTAAGGGATAATGAAAACATTTCATTCCTTAAATTTAATAAGAATAAAAAACTTGTTCCTCAGACAATCGAAGAATATTTCGAAAGAGAAGTGAAACCACACTTACCGGATGCCTGGATTGATCATAATAAAACTAAGATCGGTTATGAGATAAATTTTACAAAATATTTCTATGAGTTTAAACCGTTAAGACCATTGGAAGAGATAAGAAAAGAGATCATGGAACTCGAAAAGGAAACTTTGGAATTAGAGAAAAAAGTACTTGAATTATGAAAAAGTTTAAAAGAGGTTCAAAATGGAATAAATGGGATTTGCATGTGCACACTCCAAAATCCATTATTCAACAATATGGTGGTGATAATGGAAAAGTTTGGGAGACTTTTATTGCTGACTTAGAAAGATTACCTGATGAATTTAAGGTTTTAGGTATCAATGATTATATTTTTCTTGATGGATATAAAAAAGTTAAAGAATATAAAGATCAAGGAAGACTGCCTAAAATTGAGCTAATACTTCCTGTAATAGAATTAAGAATTAACAAATTCGTATCACTTGGAGATGAAGCATGGAAAAAAATTAATTTGCATGTGATTTTTTCTGACCAACTTCTTGCTGATGAAATTGAAACTCAATTTCTTAGTGCAATTCAGCATTCAATTAAAATTTCACCAGATATTGAAGGTGTAGAATTTCGGGGAGTTGCAACAAGAGAAAATCTTGAAAGTTTAGGTAAGCAAATTAAGGATAGTTCTACTGTACAAATTAATCATTCTGATTTAAAAGTAGGTTTTTGGAATATAAATTTTGATTATAAGGAAGTTATGGATATTGCCAATGGCTACTTTAAAGGCAAATGTTTAACAGCAATTGGTAAATCGGAATGGGATATAATGAGGTGGGCTGGTTCCGCTGCTGAAAAAAAGAACATTATTAATAAAGCAGCATTCTTGTTTACATCACTTGAAAAAGCTGAGCATTATAATAAACATTCTGAAAAGCTCAAAGAAGTTAAGGTTCGAAATTTTCTGCTTGATTGCAGTGATGCTCATTCTTTTTCAGACAAACAAAATGAAAAAGATAAAATTGGGAATTGTTTTACATGGTTAAAAGCAGATTTGACTTTTGAAGGATTAAAACAAATTGCAAACGATAAAAGCAGAATATTTGT
Source organism: uncultured Clostridia bacterium (assembly GCA_964406785.1). Classification (GTDB taxonomy): domain Bacteria; phylum Acidobacteriota; class Aminicenantia; order UBA2199; family UBA2199; genus JAOZTV01. Next base: position 7,955 of record CAYOTE010000078.1, on the reverse strand, counting down.
TGGTGAAGTTCCTCCTTTATTGGAACGTACAAGAACCAATCCGACTAAATTTATTGACAAATTATCAATAAATAAAACTAAAGATTCAAAATTAAGTGAAAAATGGTTTAATAATTTTGATTTAGAGTTAAATCCATCAATGGTAGCAATAATTGGTAATAAAGGTCAGGGGAAAAGTGCTATTGCAGATGCAATAGGATTGTTAGGGAATACTCCTAATTATGAGGACTTTTCCTTTTTGCACAAAACAAAATTTAGAAGACCTCGCCCAATTAATAAATCTGAAAGTTTTGAAGCAAGGTTACAATGGCTAGATGGGAATTTGGAATTAAAAAAATTAAGCGATAATCCAAATGTAACATCTGTAATTAAAATAAAATACTTACCACAAAATTTTTTAGAAAAGTTATGTAATGAAGATTTAAAAGATTTTGAAAATGAATTAAGGAATGTGATTTTTTCGCATTTATCTGATGCTGATAGAATAGGCAAAAACAGTTTAGATGAATTAATTGAATATCAATCAGAAATTATAAATGAAGATATTTCAGAGATTAAGAATAAAATACAAAGTTCAAACAAAGAAATAATTGAGTTAGAAAAAAAGGATTCTGAAAGTTGTCGTAAATCATTAGAGGAAAAATTAAAAGAAAAAAAAAATGAGTTAAAAGCACATGATGCTGTAAAACCAACTCCGGTTGAAGCTCCTACTGATGAGGAAGTTATTAAAAAAAATGTGCAGACTATAAAACGAATTTCTGAAATAAGGGACGAAATAAATAAGATAAACGGAAAAATAAGTCAAACACAGAAATCATTATCTATTACCAAAATTGAGATTGCTGAAATAGAACGAGTTATTCAGTTAATAAATTCGTTTGAAAGGCAATACACTAGTCTTAAAGATGAAATTCAGGATGTTTTCCAGAAATACTCATTGAGTGTTAGGGATAGCATTTCACTTACAATTAAGAAAGAACAAATAGAAGATGTATTAAATAAAAAGCGAAGTTTATCAATCAGCTTGAATGAATCCATTCATAATGCCAGCAAGACTGGCTTAATGGACAAAAAACAAGTGATTGAAAAAGAGCTTAAAGAATTACAGGATAAACTTGACGAACAAACTAAAGCATATCAGAAATATATTGACGTAATCAAAATTTGGAGCGAAAAAAGAGAACTAATAATTGGCAGTGAAGATAAGGAGGGGACAATCAAATCATTAGAGAAACAAATATCCTACATCGAAAATGAGCTCTCCGATGATTTGAAAAAATCAAAAGAAAGACGAAAAGCCTTAACAATTGAGTTGTTTGAAAAAAAGAGTAAAATAATTGAATTGTATAAAAAACTATTTGAACCAATTACCACTTTTATTAAAAATTATGGTAATCAACTCTCTGAATATGAAATTAAACTTGATGTGGATTTTAAAATAGTTGGATTAGTTGAAAAGTTTTTTGACCATATAAGCTTAGGGAGCAAAGGTAGTTTTATAGGAAATCCGGCAGGTGTGGAAAAGTTAAAACAATTAATTGAAAATAGTGAGTTAAAAACTTCTGAAGGTATTACATCATTTTTAGACACCTTAATTGAGCATCTTAAAAAAGATAAACGAGAAGACCAAAAAGAAGCAAAAAGAGAAGTTGAAACTCAGTTAAAAAAGGGATATTCTGTTCTTGATTTATATTCATATCTGTTTAACCTTGATTATTTAAAACCCGAATATAGACTCAAATTGGGAGATAAAAATCTTTCAGAACTTTCGCCTGGTGAACGAGGGGCATTACTCCTTATTTTTTACCTGACATTAGACCAAAATGATATCCCCTTGGTGATAGACCAGCCGGAAGAAAATCTTGACAATCAAAGTGTATTTAAAATATTGGTGCAATTCATAATAAGAGCAAAAGAAAAAAGACAGATTATAATTGTTACCCATAATCCGAATTTAGCGGTTGCCTGTAATGCGGAACAAATTGTTCATGTAAGTATGAATAAAGAGGATGGTAATGAAATAAATATCATCAGTGGTTCTTTGGAAAATCCAAAAATTAATAATGCTGTAATTAATATTTTAGAAGGTACTTATCCTGCATTAAATACAAGAACAAATACATACAAAGTAATTGAAAGAACAAGCCAAGAAATGGGATTAAGTAATGAATAAATACGTAAAATATAAAGATTCTGGCATTGAATGGATTGGAAAGATTCCGGAGGAATGGAATATAAAAAAGATTAAAAGACTCTCCGTTGTAAAAAGAGGAGCGTCTCCAAGACCAATAGAGGATCCAAAGTATTTTGATGATAATGGGGAGTGGGCATGGGTAAGGATTGCCGATGTATCTGCAAGTGAAAGATACTTAGAAAAAACAACTCAAAAGTTATCTGAGTTAGGTGCATCTTTAAGTGTAAAAATTGCTACAAAAAAAATTTTCCTTTCGATAGCAGGGACAGTAGGAAAACCAATTATAACAAAAATAAAATGTTGTATACATGATGGTTTTGTTTACTTTCCTAATTTGAATATTAATGTTGAATATTTATACTATATTTTTTCAACAGATCTTCCTTATAAAGGACTTGGAAAATGGGGGACACAATTAAATCTTAATACCGAAACAGTTGGAGGGATTAGCATCCCAATTCCAAAGAATAAAGAGATTGACGAGATTGTATTGTATCTTGACCAACAAACCGCTGAAATAGATGAATTAATTGCGAAAAAGGAAAGATTACTTGAACTTTATGAGGAGGAGAAAACTGCGATTATTGATCAAGCAGTAACGAAAGGAATAAATCCTGATGTTCCAATGAAAGACAGCGGGGTTGAATGGCTGGGGGAGATTCCTGAGCATTGGGAAGTTAAGAGACTTGCAACATTTGGTAGTTTTTCAAAAGGAAAAGGTATACCACGTGCAGAGTTAAAAAATGATGGTTTCCCTGCCATTCTTTATGGTGATATTTATACAAAATACAATATTAAAGCAGATATAATTAAAAATTTTATTAATGAAGAAATTACAAAAACATCAGTCGCAATAAAAACAGGAGATTTACTTTTTACTGGTTCTGGTGAAACCCTTGAAGACATTGGGAAATGTATTACTTATTTGGGAGATGAAACAGTATATGTAGGTGGTGATGTTATTATTTTAAAACAGGAAAAATATAATAGTTTGTTTTTAAGCTATGCTCTAAGTAGTAATGCAAGCGTTTATCAAAAAGCAATAATGGCAAAAGGACAAATGATTATTCATATTTATGCGGCAAATCTTCGTGAGATAGTTTTACCAATTCCCCAAAAAGAAGAACAAGCTGTCATCGTTGAATTTGTTGAAGAAGAAATATCTAAAATAAATTTTAAAGCAGAAAAAACTAAAAAGTTAATTGAGCTCTTAAAAGAATACAAAACAGCATTGATCAGTGAAGTTGTGACGGGGAAAATTAAGGTTGTATAAAATGATTTTCAGGTAGGGTGAGTTTTGTGATATAAATGTTCTATATGTTTGCTTTAATTTTGTTATATATGCAAATAGGAGAAAAGTAATGGCAGATTTAACCACTTCAAAAATAGAGCGACAAAATGTTTTAAATAATAGGATTGCACTAAAAAAGATCAATGAATATATAGGTTTACCTGCTTTTCTCTTTGAAAATGAATACTGGATGACGAAATTGATGGTAGCAGAGTTTTTTGAAGTTGAAGAGCGAACAATTGAGCGATATTTAGAGAAATATTCAGATGAACTGAAACATAACGGTTATGTTTTAATTAAAGGGAAACGCTTACAGGACTTGAAAAATCACTTTGCTCCCGACATCAATGTCGGTAGCAAAACCACTCAATTAGGGTTGTTCAATTTTCGATCATTTCTTAATCTTGCAATGCTTCTTGTGGAAAGTGAACGTGCCCGTCATTTAAGAAGTAAGATTTTAGACATTATAATCGATATTGTCAATAAAAAAACAGGTGGTAAAACAAAATATATAAATAAAAGAGATCCGGATTATCTAACATCAGCTATAAAAGAACCTAAATACCGCAAACAATTTACAAATGCACTTAGTACTTATGTGGAAATGGGAAATTATAAATATGCTTTATATACAGATAAAATCTATGAATATATTTTTAGGGAAAAAGCAAAGGAATATAGAGAGATTTTAAGATTAAAAAATAATGAGAATATAAGAGAAACGATGTATTCCGAAGTTTTGGATTTAATTGCTTCCTTTGAAGTAGGTTTGGCTTTTGAAATGGAGAAGAAGAGTAAATCATTAGGACGAAAATTGTTTCCTTTAGAAGTTGATAAAATATTTAAAGAATTTGCTGAACATCCTGCTCAACTACCGCACTTGGAAAAAACAAGGATCAAAATGGCTTCAAGGGACTTACATTTCAGAGAAGCTTTTCATAAAAAGTTGGAGCAGTATATTCAATCAGTTTCTCCTGAAGATTTTGAAAGATTTATCGGAGAACAGAGTATGGATTTTGATAAGCAATTGGAAAAGGCAAAAGATATTTTTAAAAGGTTAAAAAATAGTGAGTAGGATAAAATATATTACATCAATTGAAGAGGTAATTGAAATACATGAAAAGACAATTAAAGTGAGTGGTGGCGGTAATACGGGAATTATAAATTTGAATTCATTGGAATCAGCATTGGAGCATATTCAAAATGATGAATACTATCCGATGTTTATTGATAAATTAACCCATTTATTTTTTGTTGCAAATAAAAGTCATTCTTTTATTGATGGTAATAAAAGAATTGCAATAGCTTTAGGAATGAAATTTCTTCTAAACAATGGATATTTATCTATTATTCAAAAGTTTGCAGAAAAAATGGAGAGTGTTAGTTATCATTTAGCAGCAGGAAGAATCAGTAAAGATCTATTAAAGGAAATAATTGATTCAATTATTAAGCAAAGTGATTATTCTGACGAGCTGAAAATTAAAATTATAAATGCAATTAAGGAAGAATAAAATAAATGGAATTAATAACCGAAAATACTTTTGAAACCGCTATTGTTCAATCTTTGGTCGAATCCGGTGGATATACACAAGGGAATCCAAAAGAGTATGATCCGGATAGTGGATTATTTAAAGATGAAGTAATAAGTTTTTTGCAGGGTTCTCAACCTGATAACTGGGAGAAAATTTCATCCGTTCACGGTGCTAATGTCAGAGATAGAATAATAAGTCGAATTATTAAAGAGATGGATCTAAGAGGAAGTTTGGATGTTATTCGTAATGGTTTTACAGATCACGGTGTCCGTTTCAGACTTGCTTTTTTCAAACCTGAATCAGGATTAAATCCGGAAACACAAAAACTTTATGATAAGAATCGATTAATGATTTATCGACAGGTCCATTACTCAACTAAAAACAGCAATTCGGTTGATCTGGTGATCTCATTGAACGGGATTCCAATTGCAACTATGGAATTAAAAAATCGTTTTACAGGTCAAAATACTAGTAATGCAAAATTTCAATATGCAACAACCAGAGATAACCGAGAATTACTTTTCGCATTTAAAAAACGTTCGGTAGTTCATTTCGCAGTTGATGATGAAGAAGTTTTTATGACAACAAAAATTGCAGGCAAGAAAACATTCTGGCTTCCATTTAATAAAGGAAATAAGAAAGGGAAGGGAAACCCTTCAAATCCTGACGGGTATAAAACAGACTATTTGTGGAATGAGATACTTGCAAAAGACAGTTGGATGGATATTGTTCATCGGTTTATCCATTTGCAAATTGAAGAGATTGAAATTGACGGGAAAATTCTAAAAAAAGAAAAAATGATATTTCCCCGTTTTCACCAGTTAGATGTGGTTAGAAAAATAACTTCCCGAGTTAAAGAAACCAGCGTAGGGAAAAACTATTTGATACAGCACTCTGCCGGATCAGGTAAAAGTAATTCAATTGCCTGGTTGGCTTACAGGTTGTCCAGTTTGCACAATAATGAAGATAAGCGGATTTTTGACAGTGTAATTGTTGTGACGGATAGAAGAGTTCTGGACCAACAATTACAGAATACAATTTATCAATTTGAACATAAAACAGGTGTTGTTCAGAAAATTGATAAAAACAGCAAGCAATTGGCAGAGGCATTAAAAACAGGTTCGCATATTGTTATAACAATCTTACAAAAATTTCCGTTTGTAATTGAAAAAGTTGGTAATCTTCCCAACAGAAAATATGCTGTAATAATAGATGAGGCTCATAGTTCGCAAGGAGGTGAAGCCCATAAAAAAATGAAGGAAGTTCTATCCTCGAAAGATCATGAAAATGTGGATAGTGAAAATGATGATTATAATGATGAAGATTTTATAAGAGAGCAAATTGAAAAATCTGCTTTAGCAAGAGGTCGGCAAAAGAATATTTCATTTTTTGCATTTACAGCAACTCCAAAGTATAAAACTCTTGCTGTTTTCGGTGAAACTGATGAAAATGGAAAACCTTGTCCGTTCCATCTCTATTCAATGAGACAGGCAATTGAAGAAGGGTTTATCCTTGATGTATTGCAGAATTACACAACGTATAAACTCTATTTTAAGATCTCAAAGGCAATAGAAGATGACCCCAAATTAAACAAGAAAAAAGCTGCAAGAGCCATAGGACATTATGTGAATTTTCATCCGCATAATCTGGCTCAAAAGACCGAGATAGTCATTGAACATTTCAGACAGATTGTTTCAAAAAAGATCGGTGGCAGAGCAAAGGCGATGTTTATAACTTCTTCACGAAAACTTGCTAAAAGATATTTTGAAGAGTTCAACAGATATATAAAAGAAAAAGGATATGAAAATGATTTAAAAATACTTGTTGCTTTTTCCGGGAGTGTTATAGATGATAATTATCCGGATGGAGTAACAGAACCTCAATTAACCAAACACAGTGAAAAAGAGTTACCAAAAGTGTTTAATAAAAATGAGTATAGAATTTTAATTGTTGCCGATAAGTATCAGACCGGATTTGATCAACCTTTATTACACACGATGTATGTTGACAAAAAACTGTCGGGAGTTAAAGCGGTACAGACTTTATCTAGGTTAAACAGAACTGCTCCCGGAAAGGAAGATACATTCATTCTTGATTTCGTTAATGATATTGAAACTATCTTTTATTCATTTCAGCCTTATTATGAAAAAACAGTGGTATCTGAAGAACCGAATGTTAACCATTTATATGATCTAAAGTTTAAATTGGATGAAAAACAGATATACTGGCAATCGGAAGTTGATGCTTTTGCAAATATATATTTTAAACCGTCAGATAATAAGATAATTAAAGATCAATCAAGGTTATATTCATTCATTGATCCTGCTGTTGATAGATTTAAGGCATTATCTACTGAAGAAGAAAAAGATGAATTTAAAAAAAGTTTGAGGACTTGGACAAATCTTTATGCTTTTATGTCACAAATAATGCCGTTTACAGAATCTGAGTTTGAAAAATTTTATGCTTATGCAAAACTTCTTCAGACCAAATTACCTAAAAGAGAGTTATCGGAAAATTTACAACTTTCAGATGAAATAGCAATGGAATATTACCGTTTACAAAAGTTAAAGGAGATGTCAATTGAACTGAATAAAGGAGAGAACGGTGAATTGGATGGTGTTTCAGAAGCTGGAATAAAAAGGGCAAAGGAGGAAAAAGCCCCACTATCGGAAATAATAGAAATATTGAATGAGAGATTCGGAACTGAATTTGAGGAAGCGGATAGGCTGTTTTTCGAACAGATAGAGACCGAATTAATGCAAGATGAAAAATTGCAGTCTCAAGCAAGAGCAAACAAAATTGATACGTTTAAATATCCTTTTGAGGATATGTTCCTGAACAAATTAATCGAAAGAATGGATCAAAATCAGGAGATATTTAATAAAATTGTAGATAATAAATCATTCGGAGATTCAGTAAAAGAAATAATGCTAAAGAG